>NZ_CAKOBX010000007.1:0-123613 GCF_932750685.1 Limosilactobacillus urinaemulieris
GATGATGGCTTGAAGGATACACCTGTTCCCATGCCGAACACAGAAGTTAAGCTTCAACACGCCAAAAGTAGTTGGGGGATCGCTCCCTGCGAGGATAGGACGTTGCCACGCAACATGGAAAGACCAATTCAGCAAATTAAAGCTGAATTGGTCTTTTTATTTTGTTATACGAACCGAGTTTGGCATGGATATTAGTTTAACGATCATAGAAATTGGGTATTAAAAATACAGCTGATAGACGATGGAATTCTAATCTTCTTAACTGAATGCCAGATTGAAAAAAGGTATAATTATGGGAAAAGGAGGAAGGCTGAGATGAAACTTGATCAGGTTAGGGTAGCTCAATTAAGTGATCTTAAGGGAGTGGCAACATTATATAAAACGGTATGTGATCATCAACAATTAGATAAGTACGGTGCTAATTGGACCTGGGGAGAATACCCAAGCGTTGATGGCTTACGTAACTTTATTCAGCAAGCAACAGTGGTGGTTGGAATTAAGGAAGATCGAGTTGTTGCAGCTGGGGTAATGACGACTGGAGAGGAATATCCTGATGTGGACTGGCCTACTAAGGTAAGTGAACGGGAAATTGGTATCTGGCATTTAATTGCAGTTCATCCGGATTATCGGCGAACGGGGGTTTCTCGCCAGCTTTTAGATGGCCTATTTGACGAGGCAAGGCGAGAAGGAAAAAAGGTAATTCACCTTGATGTCTTAGCTGATAATCTTCCTTCTGAGAAGCTTTATTCAAAAATTGGTTTTCGGATCATCAAAGAGCTAATCATTCATTATGATGATATTGGAGATCAACAAGCTAAGGTAATGGAATATCAATTATAAGATAACCGTTCTCTGACAGATATTACTGTTAGAAAACGGTTATTCTTATTTGAAAATAAATTGGTGATTTTTAATGACACTACTAGCGAATGATAAGTAATTGTTTCGATTTATTGAACAAAAGGCATTAAAATCATCTATTTACGTTGCTATAATTGCCATAATTATGAATTATAAAATATGGTATTTATGATAAAAACGCGATGTATTAGTTTAATAGATGAAAATTATTTCATTACAGTTATTCGGGAGTTAAAGAAAATTTTAGGTTTTTATTGCCCTAAAAATTATAGTTATATTTATCGGATGAAAGACAGACAGAGTTACTGCTATAGCAATAAAATAGCTTCATAAACAGTAAAATTGTCTAACTGCTTGCTCTTATTTTTCAACTGATTAATTTGAAGAATAAAAAATAATTGATAAATAAATTTATCGCGACTACAATGATAATAGCATCAAACGATTATTTACGGAGGAAGTTGGTATTGTGAAAAATCGGAAGAGGATAAGTGATAAAGTTCTAGTCGGAACTGTGGCCGTTACTGGTGCCACCCTTCTTGGGGCTTCTACTTTAAACGCACAAGCTGATACTGTGCAACAGACAGTTAAGAATAACGATGTAAATGTTAATCCGCAGACGCCACAACAAGCTGCTCAACAACGGGTTGATACTGCCCAACAACAGGTCAACACTCAACAACAAGTTGTTAATTCTGGTGTTCAAACGGTTAATAGTGCTCAAAATACGGTTAAAGCTGATCAATCTGCAGTTAATGCTCAACAAGCAGTTGTAAATAGTACTGCAGATGAAGCAACTTCTGCTAGTGCTGCAGTTGAGTCTGCTGTTACAAGTGCGGCTCAAAACCAGGGCAATGTTCAATCCGCTGCTAGTGCTGTCCAAGCAGCTAATAGTGCTGTTTCTGATCAGCAACAAGTGGTAAATAGCAATAGTGCGCAGGTAAATAGTGATCAAAGTGCTGTTAGCTCTGCTAAAGAATTGCAAGCAAGTGCAGAAGCGCGGTTAAGTGATTACATCGTTGCTTCACAGGCTGCAGCAACTTCTGCTTTTAACTTTGCATTAGAAAATGCTCAGAAGGCAGTTAATGATCAACAGGATGCCGTTAACGCTGCTTCACAGGCTGTTAATACAGCTCAATCAGCAGTTCAAGCTCAACAAAATGCTGTTTCAATTGCCCAACAAACAGCTTCACAAGCTGCGGCTCAAGTAGCTAAGGATGCTTCTGCGGTTGCTGATGCTCAACAACGTTTGGATGCATTGAAGAATAACGGTAGCAATGATAATGTCACCGCAACTGCTCAATTGCAATCAACAATTTCTCAATTACAAAAGCAATTGGCAAATGACAAGCAGGCAGCTCAAAATGCCCAACAGATGCTTGAATCTGCTCAACAAAATTATGATCATGCTACTGCTGCCCAAAAAGCAGCTGAAGAAAAGGTTAACCAAACTAAAGCTGCTTTAGCAAAGGCACAACAAGCAGTTACTACTGCTCAGGCTAACGCTGACGCTGCTCAACAAAAGGTGGCTACTGCTAAGGCTGATGCACTGAAAGCCTTAGAGACTTACAATAATTACAAGAATGATAACGGTGTACCAACTGTTAAGACACCAAGCGATATTGTTCAACAATATGAAAGCTACATTAACGGTAATCGTTATAATAGTCCCCAAGTTAAGTCTGATTGTGCAGAAGGGATTGCTCTGAATGGCGGAGATCCTGCTAAGGGACTGATGTCAACAGGTTGGACAAGTACTGATGGCGGTAAAACATGGACTCCATTATTAAAGACTAGCTACCAAGCAACTACTCAGGATAAGACTGAGAAGGTTGACCCAAGAAACATGACAGCTGCTCAGCAAACCGAGATTACAAAGTTTGCTGCCCAGATTGTTAATAGTTTCCGTAATAGTTTCCAATCGACTGCTGCTGGTGCCGCTCATAGTTACGGCAAGGTTAAGGTTTCACCTTACGCAACTGAACTTGGTAACCAAGTAATTGACGGTGCTTATAACAATAGCGGTTGGAACAAGAGTAGTAACGCCACTGGTTCACCACACAACGAAAATGGCATGGTTGCTGCCGCTAACAAGGCAGGACTAAACACTGGCTTTGTGGGTGAAAACCTTTCAACCGGGTTACTACTTGATCCAGCTTCTCTTCATATTGCTGGCCTTAAGCAAAAGATGTCAATGGCTGACGTTAAGCAAAGTATCTACGCTGGAATTTTAGCGATGATCTACCAAGATGTTGAAAATGCAGCTGACGCTCCCCTTTACTATGGATTCGGTGGTCACACTGAAGCATTCCTTAATGATCCAAAGGGAATGAACGGTATTTCCTATGATGATAACGGTAACCAGTACATGACCGTTACTATTGACAAGGATGGTTGGGTTCACTACAACTTCTTTGATGATGGTCATGCTAATGCAGAAGTGAAGAATAAGCTTGCTCAAGGGGCAGCAACTCCTGAAAACGTTAGTGCTGCACAAATCAACAACGCTCACAATGATTACCTTCAAAAGGAAGGTGCAGTTACCACAGCTCAAACTGCTGCAACGGCCGCCAAAAACGGGGTAACAACAGCACAAGCTAATGTTGCTACTGCCCAAACCGCAGTTAATAACGCTACTGCTGCTCAACAAGAAGCTGCTAACGAGACTCTTAACCAGAAGGCTGTTATGGAAAATGCCCAAGCAGCGGTTAACTTAGCAAACGATAAGATTAATGACTTGCAAGCTAAGTTAGCTAAGGTTCAAGCTGACTTGAATGCTATGAACGGTAGTGTTCAAGATAAGGCTCGTCAATTAGCCCAAGCTCAAACAAACTTAGCTGCTGCTCAGCAGAAGTTAAGTGCTTCAAAGAAAGTTCAAGCTAGTCGGGACGCTGCAGTTAACGAAGCCAATGCTAAGCTGAACCAGTTACAACAAAACGTTCAAGCAAAACAAAACGACTTGCAACAAGCTCAAAGTGAACTGCAAAATAAGAAGAATGAGTATGCTCAATTGAATAGTCAAATTCGGTTAGCTAAGGTCTTTGGAACATCCCTTGCTGCTGTTTCACCACAAAGCAACTACGAAAAGGCAATTAGTGATGCTAAGAAGGCAGTTGCTAGTGCCCAACAAAAGTTAAGTGATGATACGCAAGTTTACAAGGCAAGTCAGGCAAAGCTTCAAGAATTAACAGCAACGGTTAGCCAACTTCAGACAATCTATGAAGCAGCTCTTTCAAATGCTAAGAAGGCTGACGCGGTTCAAAATGATGCAGCCGTTAAGAAAGCTAAGACTGCTTTAGCTGCTGCTCAGTTGAAGGTTCAAGTTGAAACTGGAAAGTTAACGCAACTTAAGGGAACCTTGGATAAGGATCAAACGACGCTTGATGTTGCTAATGGTGACTTAACTAAGGCTCAAGAAAAGCTAAACAGTCTTCAGGTCGAATTGAAGCGTGTTCAGATTACTCTTGATGGTTTGAGCCATCCATACATTCCTTCAACCCCTGTTGCTGACGAAACAACTTCTAAAGATGAAACTGCTACAAGTTCAAGCGCTACTAATGACGTTAGTTCAGCTACTACCCAAACTGAAACAACCGCAACAAGCGATGACGATGCTTCAACTTCTGCAGTTGCCAACGATGCTTCACAGAATGAAACTGAAACTCAAGAAGCAAACGTTACGACTGAAGCTAACTACGAAGAAAATGACCAACAGGTTCTTACTAGCAAGGTTCAAAACCCAGGTAGCTTGAACCGGGCCTCTGAAGAAGCATCTGTGAAGAGTGAAATTGCTGCACAAATTGCAGCTCGGAATGCTCACGCTGCTAACGACAATATGATGGCTGGCTTTGATGATCCGTACGATAATTACTACGATCTTCAACAAGAAGCTGCAAGTATTCCATCTGCTCCGCTTGAAGGGTATACTCGTCAACTTGGCGGTGGAAAGATCAACGCTAAGCTTGAGGCTGCTATTAAGAGTGGTCAAATCAAGTTGCCTTCAAGCAACACTAAGTCTGGAGCAAAGAAGCAACCAAAAGTTAACAAGGATAGCCTTACAGCCATGACGGTTGTTGCTGCTGGTGCTGCCCTTGCTACCGGTGCTTCATTAAATAAGAAGCGGAAGAACAAGGTTGCTAAGAAGCTAGAAGATAATGAATAGTTAAAATTCAGGTTAAAGTAACGCAGAATAAAAAGGGAGCGTGACAGAAGTCATTTATGACTTCGTTTTCACGCCCCCACGAGCGCAAATAGGGTTCCAGAGTTCGGTTATACCGGACACTGGAACCCATTTGCGTACCGTGCTGTTCGTATTTGAACTTGGTAAAAGTACTTATGTCATAATCCCTTCTGTGGTTCTATGGTAAGTTACTAGGGAAATAAACGAAGATTGAGGAATAAGATGACAGAGAAGATAACGATTAAAAATGCAATTTTAAATGGGTTATATGATCAAAATTATCAAGGTCACCAACAACTTACACCAAGATTGATCGGAAATCAGGATGGCACAATTTGGGAAATGCTTCGTTATGAACTAATGAATTGTAAATCATTTACTTGGGCGGTAGCTTTTATTACCAGCGATATGTTAACACCACTCAAAGTTGTCTTGGCTGATCTGGCTCGTCACGGGATCCACGGAACACTTATTACTAGTGATTACCTTGGTTTTAATTCTCCGCAGATGTTTGCGGAACTACTTAAGATTCCTAACTTAAAGGTCATGGTTACCACAGTTACTGGCTTTCACACTAAGGGATACTTTTTCACCCATGATGACTATTCAACAGCGTTAATTGGAAGTGCAAATTTTACCCGAGCAGCATTGCTCCAAAACCATGAAACAATGTTGAAGGTAACCTCAAGCAAAAATTCGACCTTGTTTTCACAAATTACCACTGGGGTAAGTCACCTTCAAAGTGAAAGTCACCCGTTAACCAAAGAATGGATTGCAGATTACGCTAAGAACTGGCAACCACCAAAAGCAAATAACGGTCTAAAACAAAATAGCCAAAAAATTATCCCAAATCAAATGCAACGAACGGCCCTGGGTGAAATTCAAGGCTTAATTAATCGTGGTGCACACCGGGGGCTCGTAATTTCGGCAACAGGAACAGGTAAAACCTACTTAGGGGCATTCGCTGTTAAGGAGAACCAGCCACAAAAATTTCTCTACGTTGTTCATCGAGAACAAGTTGCGAGAAAAGCAATGCAGAGTTTTTCCCGGGTCATTGGTGGTCCGCAGAAGAACTTTGGCTTAATTAGCAGTCAGCATCATGACTTTTCACCACGCTACCTTTTCGCGACGGTTCAAACATTAAGTCAGAAGAAGATCCTTGAGAAACTCTCTCCCCAAATGTTTGACTTTATTCTAGTGGATGAAGCGCACCGGGCGGCGGCACCTAGTTATCAACGCTTAATGAATCATTTCAAGCCAAAGTTCTGGTTAGGGATGACGGCAACCCCTGATCGGATGGATAATCAGGATGTTTATGGGATCTTTGATTACCACATTGCTTATGAGATTCGTCTCCGTGATGCCCTGAGTAACGACATGCTGGTCCCATTTCATTATGTGGGAGTCCAAGATTACGAAGCTAATGGTGAAGTGATTGATGAGACAACTAATCTAAAGCGGCTAGTAGCTAGTGAACGGGTAAAGTATGTTTTAAAGCAGTTAGAATACTATGGCTACTGTGGCCGGCAACCGCGAGGACTAGTCTTTTGTAGTCGGCAAGCGGAAGCTCATGAAATCGCAAAACAGTTCACTGCTTTAGGCCATCCGGCAATTGCATTAACAAACCAAGATAGTGATTATCAACGTCGAGAAGCTGTAAAGCGATTGGAAAATGGCGAACTCGAGTACTTGATTACGGTCGACTTATTTAACGAGGGAGTTGATATTCCGTCATTAAATCAAATTGTGATGCTGCGAAATACTGAATCACGGATTATTTTCCTTCAACAGCTAGGTCGCGGATTGCGGAAATACCCAGGAAAAGACTACGTGACTGTAGTTGATTTTATCGGTAATTATAAGCATAATTACATGATCCCGTTGGCGTTAAACGATGATTCGAGCCGGGATCAGGATCAAGCGCGGCGTGAAGTCCAGCTTCCGCAGAATATTGGTATTTCTACGATTAATTTTTCACAAGTTGCTAGTGAGCGAATTCTAACCTCGTTGGAAAAGACAAAGCTCGATTCAATCGCAGAACTTCGTCGAGCATACCGTGAGTTGGAACAACGCTTGGGACGAGGACCGCTATTAATTGACTTTTTTCAATCTAATTCAGTATCGCCCGTTGTTTTTGCTCGAAATAAGCTTCTTGATAATTACGGAAGTTTTTTGGTTAAGATGGGTGAAAAGGTAAATCTAAATCAGTATGAGAACCAAGTTTTGACATTCATTACGAAGGAACTTTTAAGTGGGAAGCGGGCGCATGAATTAATCCTCCTTTCGCTGCTAAAGGATCAGGAGGTTACTAAGAAACAATTAATTAATGCTTTGGAGAAAAATAACTGCTATGTTAATGAAGCGGTTTTACGTTCCCTAACAGATATTCTTAGTTTACGGTTCTTTGATGTTAAAGCTGGAAAGCGAACGAAGAAACAACAGTATGGTGACCAGTCAATCGTTAAGGTTAACCAGGAAATTTACCGGTTGAACTCCCAAATTAAGGATTCGTTAAACCAAAATTCAGATTTTCGGCGACTCTTTGTTGATGTGGTTAAAACTGGGTTAGCTTTAAGTAAAGAATATGATCAACGCCAGCAATTTACTCTTTACCAGCAATATGATCGAAAGGACGTTTGTCGGTTATTAAACTGGCCGTTAGACGTTAGTGCTCCGATGTACGGCTATCGAGTTGCTGAAAACGAATGTCCGATCTTCATCACGTATCACAAGAAGTCCCCAAAACAACGGAATGCAATATATGATAATCAGCTTCAGGATGGTCAATCATTACGTTGGTATACCCGCTCACCGCGTCATCTGTCTTCTGCCGAGGTACAGCGCTTGCTTGCGGGAGTTGATACAGGCCGACAAAGTGAGAAACTGCATCTTTTTGTCAAGCGGAGCGATGCTGTGGGGAAGCAATTTTACTACTTGGGAACTGCTATGATTGATCCGGCTTCGGTGAGAGAAGAACTGCTTGGAGAAAAGAAAAAAGCGGCGGTGGGGATGAATCTTGTTTTAGAGCATCCGCTACCTACCGCAATGACTAAAGTATTATTTGACTAGTGATTTTGCACTGATCTCTTTTAAACGACAAAGAGACCGAGCTAATTCTCGGTCCCTCAAAGTAAGTAAGATAGGTAGTTATCGCTACCTGTTTTTTAGTTTATCATAATTGTTTTAATAAGCAAATGATTATTAGACGATCCTCATGTAATTGTTAAATTAATTATAAAACGTTTTCATTGTTGAAATATTAGTGCTAGTCAATAGAAACTAGTTGGATTAAAATAAAAGAAATTACAAGTAAAAGGTGATTAAGGTGAAAACGATAAAAATCGGGAACACAAACTGGCAGGTGTCGAATATTGCATTAGGAACGATGCGGATGGGAAATTTGGCAGTTTCTAAAGTAGTGGATGCTTTACAAGCTGCTCATGAAGTTGGGATTAACTTTATTGATTCTGCAGATATCTACGGTAATGACCCAGAGTTAGGAAGAGGTTCGTCAGAAATCCATTTCGGCGAGGCGCTGGCACAGAGTGGGTTAACCCGGGAAAACTTCTTTATTCAGTCTAAAGTGGGATTGTTTGCAAACACAGATAATCAAATTACCCGATACGGTTCAGCTAAGGCTCATATTCTTAAGGCCGTAGACGGTATTCTTAGCCGGATGAAGGTTGATTACTTAGATTCCTTACTTATTCACCGTCCTGACCCGTTAATGGACCCTGGTGAGGTTGCTGAGGCATTTGACGAGCTTCAGACTACAGGTAAGGTTCGCCATTTTGGTGTCTCTAATTTCAATCCTCAACAAATAGAGCTATTGCAATCAGCAACGGATCAACGGATATTGATCGATCAGCTTCAATTTGGCTTGAAGCACACGGGGATGATTGACTTTGGTCTGCATACAAATATGACGGATAATGGGTCGGTTAACCATGACGGTGGCCTTCTTGATTATTTACGATTGAAAAAAATGACTATCCAGACATGGTCACCATTTCAGTACGGGACTTTTGCGGGAACATTTATTAACAATGAGCAATTTCCAAAATTAAATGCTGAATTAGCTAAGCTAGCCGATAAATACGGCGTTAGCAAGAATGCCATTGCAGTGGCCTGGATTCTGAAACATCCAGCCCATATGCAGGTCCTGATTGGGACGATGAATCCACAACATATTCAAGATAGTGCAGCAGGAAGCGATATTACACTGACAAACCAAGAGTGGTATGACTTATACCTTGCTGCAGGAAACACTTTGCCGTAAAAGACTTATGAAAAATTACCAAACCTTTTATCGACGAATCACCAAGCCATTTGTTCAGCATCCCTGGCTAATTCACGGCCTTCGCTGGTTAAATAGGGCAATTGTGGTGGGGATGTACGTTTCATATATTCTATTATTGCTTTGGGTTGCCCTTTTTGCAGGTGGGATTAATAAACTACTTCCGTTAGTGTTTATTCCGGGAGTTGGCTTTGTTCTTCTATCGTTAATTCGGCACCGCCTTAATTACCCACGACCATATGAGGAATGGCCGATTAAACCACTGATCCCGCGAAAGGGTAGCGGAGATTCTTTACCTAGTCGTCACGTGTTTTCGGCAACCGTAATTGCAATGAGTGTGATGAGTATTTCGCGGGTGTTAGGGGTAATCCTATTGATCCTTACAGTAATTTTAGCCATAGTTCGTGTAATCGGCGGAATTCATTATCCCCGGGATGTTATTGCCGGGTTCTTCTGTGGCTTGGCGTGTGGCATTGTATTAGTAATTTAAATTTAATAACAAAAAATGAGGCAATGAATCAACTCGTGATTCGTTACCTCATTTTCTTAATAATGAAACGTTATAAATAATTGCTTTATGCCCGGTTATTCATTATGTGGGCGCTTGTCGCAATAATCAGCCCTACAAAACTTACAGCAGCGATAACATTACTCATAATAGACATCATATTGAACAACTCCTTTTAACATAATTGTTTTTCTTCTAACGGGATTCAACAACCCCTCCACAAAGTATATTAACATGTTTTGAAGCCCGTGATGATAATAATTAGATAAGCTTTTGCTAAGCGAATTTCTTAAAAATCAGGGGAATTTATTAACAAATTCTTAGTATTTGTTAGCGCTTACATTACGACCCCTCTAATTTAGCGTGATCAGCTTAATTTTTTTATTTAAGACTGGAAAAGCTATCGTCGTAAAAGAATAAATGTTAAATTTAATTATTGATAACTAGATGGGCGGGTGAGAAAATGTCAAAACAAATGAAAGGAATTCTCCTGGCAGCTGGTGGCGCTTCGTTATGGGGTGGATCAGGAGCTGCAGCACAATACTTATTTGAACAAATGAGCATTACTACTTCATGGTTAGTGGCAGTGCGGTTACTTTTGGCAGGAATTGTCTTAACGATGGTTAGTTTACTTAAGATGCCCCAACAAGTCCGCAGAATAGTCAGCAATCGTCGCCATTTAGTTTCGTTAATTAGTTTTGCCCTTTTGGGGATGCTTAACTCACAACTGACGTATTTCTTGGCAGTAAAATATAGCAATGCGCCAACAGCAACTGTAATTCAATATCTTCAACCAGTGATTATTATCATTTGGTTAGCCATTGCTCAGCGACAGTGGCCACGACGAATTGATTGCATCTCAATCATTATTGCGTTAATTGGGACCTTCCTGTTAGTTACTGGGGGTCATCTTGGAACGTTAGCGCTAACGCCAGCCGCAATTTTCTGGGGGCTTTGGTGTGCTGTAGCCGCTGCACTATATACCTTATTACCACGGCCGTTACTTGCAAATTTTGATGCATTAGCGGTTTGCGGACTTGCAATGCTATTAAGTGGACTTGGGATGTTACCAGAAATCATCATTCAGCGGTTGCCATCATTAAATCTGCTGGGGTGGATCCTGGTTGCCTATATTGTTATTTTTGGAACAATGTTTTCTTACACAATGTTCTTGCAGAGTATGCGCTATATTAGTCCAGCGGTTACGGGAATCCTTAGTGCTTTTGAGCCGCTCGTTGCAACATTCTTAGCAGTAACGCTACTCGGGACGAAATTAACGGGAGCGGCAATTATTGGATCGTTATTAATCTTATTAACTACCGTGCTTCAATCAATCCCATCAAACTACTATCAGAGGATTTTATTTTTTACTAATCACCATAAGCTAAAAACTAAATAGTCAAAAAATGGACCTGCACATTCGGTGTTGGTGTGTTCCAATTTAATCGGTGGAACCACATAGCGAATGTTTAGGTCCAATTTACATTTTATTGTCATCTTAGGATGTCGATTAGGTTCTTGTTAGCAGCTTGGCGAGCTGGAAGAATACCGAAAATTAATCCAACCGCTGCTGATGTCCCGAACGCGAGGATGAAAGCATTCAGCGAAATATGGGCATGAATATGGATCCCCTGGCCGCCAATTGCGTTTGATAGTAATGGTGCTAATAAATGTGCTAATCCTGCACCACCAAGAAAACCTAGTAATCCTCCCATCACCGTTAAGATTATCGCTTCAACTAAGAATTGCATCATAATATTAAACGGTGTTGCGCCAACTGCCAAACGAATCCCAATTTCCTGGGTTCGTTCCGAAACCGAAATGTACATCATGTTCATTACCCCGATTCCGGCGATAAACAGTGAAATAGCAGCGATAAAACTAATGAAGGTAGTAATAATCTTCATTTGTGAGGAGAATTGTTTTAAGGCCTTTTCCATATCAATATATTCATAGGTTCCTTGATTCCTTGCCGGGCCGTTCTTCTTTAAATACTTAGCAACCTTGCGTGAGATGCTGCTAGCATTGACGCCTTGGCTAAAGGTCAGCTTTAGAGTGTTTCCCTGAGTAGCTCCTTCACCATGATAATATAGTGAATCTGGTACTAAGAGATCAGCACCATATGGGTTTTGATTGCCATCGCCTGTATATTGCCCCTGCGCTTTATATACTCCGATTACATTGTAGGTGACATCATTAACTGTCACTGTTGTTCCCAGAGTATTTTGGGATGTACCGTATTGTTTTTTAGCGACTTTATCGCTCATTAAAGCACTTGCTTGACCTACCGCTAAATTATTTTTCGTGAAATTTTTGCCGGCAATTAAGCGAATCTGATGACTCGGCTTTTTCAGGAGACTAACACTAGTATTTTTAGTGGTATCACCAATCTGAGCTTGTGTTGAGAGGTTATCGGTTTCACGCTCAATCTGGATAGTGTTAATTTCGCCACCAAATTGCGTTTTAATGTTATCGACTTCATCTTGGGTAAAGCCATAGGTATTGGAAGTGATGTTATCGGGATTAAAGCCAATTTCGGTCGTTTGCTGTCCTTGCTTAGCGTTGTTACCGAATTTATCGTACATCGTCTGGGTAATCCCATCCCCAATCCCCAGAATCGTAATCACAGCAGCAATCCCAATCATAATCCCAATAATTGTTAGAAAACTCCGCTTTTTATTCGCTCTTAAAGATTGAATTGCCGTCTTAAATAATTCAATGACCTGCACGCGATTCTCCCTCCTTACTATCACTGATTACTCGACCATCAATGATTTTAATGACCCGTTCACATTGTTCGGCAACGTGAGGATCGTGGGTAACCATGATGATGGTTGTGCCCTCCTGTTGATTGAGAAATTTAAATAAGTTCATAATTTCTTGACTGGTTTCGCTATCAAGAGCACCAGTTGGCTCGTCAGCAATCAAGAATTTGGGATGCGTTGAAATTGCCCTGGCGATCGAGACCCGTTGTTGTTGACCACCGGACATATTTTTCGCTAATTGTTCTTCATAGCCTGCTAGGCCTACTTGCTCAAGTACTTCAGAAACTCGGCCATTAATTTCTTTGCGGGATTTGCCTGCATATAGTAATGGTAAGGCGACATTATCCGCTACCGTTGACTCCCGCAATAATTTAAAATTTTGAAAAACAAAGCCAACATTCTGGTTCCGTAAACTGGAAAATTGCTTCCGTGTGTAATCATGGATTGGGTGCTCCTGATAGAAATAGGTTCCCTCAAAATCATCATCTAAGAAACCAATAATGTTAATGAGGGTTGATTTACCCGACCCAGATTCACCGATAATGGCGACTAATTCGCCCTGGTCGATTTCAATATTAATATCATGCAGAACATGAAAACGGTGGCTGCCTTGTCGATAGTACTTATTAATATTCTTCAGAGTGATCATTTTAATCAACCTTTGTATTGTTCTTCAATTTGCTACTAGGATTAATCACAATTTTATCGCCTTCATCAATTCCATTCGTAACAACGTAGGAGCTATTGACAGCGTGACCACTAATCCTGGTTTTACGTACTCGTTCGTTATCATCAACGACGAATACTTTTCCGTTGCGAACAGCCTTTTTAGGAATTAAGATGCCATCCTGTTTAATTGATGCTTTAGCGGTTTGACCAGCCATGAATTCATTGGCATTAACGCTTGCGGTCACTTTATAGCGGGTATTGTTGCCGGTACCCTTTGTTGGGATTGTGGCTAGGTAATTAACCTGGGTGTTAGCTACGTGATTTGTCGCGAGTGCCTTAACCTTTAAATCTGTACTTTGGTGTAATTTATCGTAGTCGTATTCAGAAACCTGGCCGATAAATTGGAGGTTATCTGAATAGAGGGTTACTACTGGAGTATCTTCTTTAGATTGATCGATGGACACATATCCGGAATATGGAGCCACAAGGGTTTGGTTAACTTTCCCCGAAATATTCTTTAATTGTTGCTGCAGTGAGGGACTATTGGTCTGATCATCTGAAGATGTGCTTTGTGACTGGTCTAGTTGATTTTGTAAATTCGCAACTTGATTCTGTAAATCATCATTATGCATCGTTAGGATTGCTTGTCCCTGAACCACATGATCGCCATTCTTAACGGCGAGACTTTGAAGCTTCCCGGAAGGCAAAGCTAGCACTTGTGTTTCTACTGGCTCGATTTTCCCGGTAAGGTTAAAGCTTGGTTGAGAGGTAACCCTCATCGTAGAAAATGAAGATTGTGACTTATTCTTTTTAGCGGTTGAGTGTTGAATACCGATAATAATCAGAATTAGGATTACGAGAACACTAATAATCGTTACCAGTCGTCGCCGTTTGGTTGCTAATAATTTTCGCCATCGTGATTGCTTTTGGCTGGTTCGTTTTGCGGTCATTTAAGAATTCCTCCCAATTTTAGGTTAATTAGTTATGTAACTAAGTGTATAGGGTGGAAATTTAAATTGCAAGAACAATTTATAATTACGATTAAGAAGAACTTAGCCAGTAAAAAAATATAAATAAAAGTAAAATCTCAAAATTTTTGTTTAAATTTACATAGAAAACGCTTACAATGTTAACTGTGATTAAATTTCACTTAGTTGTTTACCTATTTTACTTTTTATAAGGGAGTGTTTCATTTGTTTAAGTTTTTGAAACCGTCTCCGGATGCAACCAAACTTGTACCAAAAGATAAAATACCTAGTGTTTATCGGCGCAAGCAGACGGGGGTTATTTTAGCAACCTGTTTTACTTACCTGGCTTACTACATTATTCGGTTGATCTTTACGACTGAACAGAAGCCGGTAATGAAGGAATACGGCTTTAACATTGGCCAAATCGGGTTGATTCTTTCAACGTTTGGGATCGGCTATGGTGTTGCTAAGTTATTTATGGGAGGCTTAGCGGATAAGTCGAATACACGGGTCTTCCTGGCATTTGGTCTTTATCTTTCTTGTATTTTTAATGCCTTCTTAGCATTTACTAAGAACTTTTATCTGATCTTATTCTTAATGCTCCTTATTTCCATTACTCAAGCAATGGGAGCACCTGCTTGTCAGCGGGAAATTTCATTATGGTTTGCTAAAAAGCATCGGGGAGTTGTTTTCGCTGTCTGGGCCTCAGCGCACAATGCCGGAGCCTTTGCCTGTGTTGCTTGTATTCAAATAGCAACGTTCCTCTTTTCTGGTTCATTACCAGCTGTCTTCTTAACCGCTTCTGTAGTTTCTGCAATTATTGCTACTATTATGTTATTAATTAATTCAGAGCGTCCGGAAGTAGCTGGTTTGCCGAACATGGCTGTTTATTCTGGTCACGTTGAACTAGATGAGAACGGTAATTCAACCGCCCAAGAATTGTCTAATAAGACTTTCTGGCAAATCCTTTACCAAGATATCTTGTGTAATAAGGTTGTTTGGGCAGTTACGTTAACTTCCATGTCAATCTACATTGTGCGTTATGGGATCATGAGTTGGATTCCAAGTTACTTGCCAACAAAGGGCTTCAGTGTTGATTGGGCTAAGTGGTTAGTCGGAATCTTTGAATTATCGGCTGTTCCAGGAGTTATTATCCTTGGTGGAATTTCTGACCTCTTGAAGGGACGGCGGTCACTAGTTTGCTTAATTTGCGTAATTTGCTTAATTATCTGTTTGATCACTTACTTCACTAGTACTAGCCATGCAGTTATCGTTGCGGTTCTCTTTATTATGGGGAGCTTGATTTATGCACCGCTTTCACTAGTTGGTTTAATGGTTAACGAAGCTGTGCCAAATTACGCGGTTGGGTTGTCGACCGGATTCATGGGCTTCTTCCAGTACGTCTTCGGTGAAACTGCCGCCACTGCTTTAATTGGTCAATTAGTTAACCGTTTTGGTTGGGGTGCATCATCAGTTACGATCTATGTTGCTGCCGGTGCTGCCTTCCTGCTTCTTGTTTACCTTGTCTTCAAGGAACGTCATATTCTGCGGATGGAAGCTAAAGTTAATGCAGCTGATCATGCTAAAGAAAACAATGGTGAAAATGCTCAAAACTAATTAATGATATGTTTTAACTAACACCGGGTCTTCTCGAAAACTGAAGGCTTGGTGTTTTTTTATTCGTTAGTAACGAAGCCTGTATAGCCCTTGAGAAGATCTATTTCCCGGTTTCTCTTATGCTATAATAGCTAATGACAAGTAAGAGGAGTAATTATGGTAGAAAAAAAGACAATCAAGTTAGATGACGTGGCGGAATTGGCAGGTGTCTCAAAAACAACCGTTTCGCGGGTCTTAAATAATCGGGGATACTTAAGCGATAAGACAATTAAAAAGGTCCACGATGCAATGGATAAGCTAAACTATCGACCCAATGTAATTGCTCGACAGCTATTTAAACAAAAGACCAACCTGGTTGCCTTGGTTTTTCCGACAGTAGACAACCCGTTTTTTGCTGAGCTTGAAGCAGAATTGGAAAAACGGTTTGACCAATTAGGCTATCGAGTTCTGATGGGGAATAGTCAGAATAATCCCGCTAAGGAACAGGATTATTTAAAACTATTATTGAATCACCAGGTGGATGGTTTAATTGTGGGGTCCCATAATCAGGGAATTTCTGAATACCAGAAGACGACCAGGCCAATTGTCTCAATTGAACGATTTGTTGGGAAACAGATCCCGGTTGTTTCTTCTGATAACTATCAGGGAGGACTCCTCGCGGTTCAACGCTTACTGAATGATGGCTGTAAACACATTATCCATACTAATTACCCGATTAATTTAGTATCGCCTAATGAGTTACGTCAGCAGGCTTATGAGGATTTGATGAATAAGCACCACCGAAAGCCAATTACCTACAGTGTTTCGTTTGACGTGTCTGATGAGGAGAAGGAACGGGTTTTTCGTAAAATGTTCCGGGAACACCCTGAGGTTGATGGGATTTTTGCCGATAATGATACCAATGCAAGTCTAATTATTCGGGTGGGAAAAGAATTTAATCGCCATGTTCCTGATGATCTTAAGGTTGTGGGTTATGATGGAGCGAATATTACCCGAACCTTATCACCGGAATTGACTACAATCCAGCAGCCAATTCCTGAAATGGCAACTAAGGCGGTTGAGCTGCTTCTTCAATTGATTGAAGGCAAGACAAACGTTAAGTCAGTTACTCTTCCGGTAAAGATGATTAATAGCACAACAGCATAAGTGAAAAGCAAGAAGCTAGAAAATTTCTTTAGCTTCTTGTTTTTCAGTTATAGTGTTATAAAAGCACCTGTTAATTACTGAACAAATCAGCGAAAAAGTAGTTATTTTGCTATTACTTTCGTTATTTTCCATTAATAATTGGGCTTTTTTTAAAAGATCCTGTTAACCGGTTGCACATAAGCAGTTAATAAGTAAAAAAATTAGTAAATTAGTAAACGGTCTAATGTAAGCGCTTACTATATTTTAGGGAAAAGATGCCGTTAACTGCTGGTTTTAAGCGGGAAAGAGTGAAATCGATCACTAAATGTAAGCGCTTTACTAACCTATGCTTACCGGTTACCATAAAGGTGTTGAAAGAAATTAGATAAAATAAAATTCGTTACTTTGTATTAGCAAGTTTGGAGGTTGTTTTTGCTATGAAACATAGTCAGTCACTGGCAACTAAACTTGCGTTCTTGTCCGCATCATTTATGGTTACGAGCGCCTACGCAATTCAAAGTGCCTTGCCACAGATTAAATCAGCGCTGAATGTTAGTCAGCCGCAAGTTGAATACCTAGTTACGGCGCCGTCCTTTGCGGTAATGTTCTTCGTTATTCTCTCACCGTTGCTTCAGGATTGGTTTAATATCTCTGATAAGCACATTATTATAGCCGGGATCACGATTGTTGGGATTGCAGGATTAATTCCTTCATTTGTTAGCAACTACATGGTGATTTTGCTTTCACGGCTCTTTCTTGGTGCTGGGTATGGCCTTTACAATTCTCAAGCAATTTCATTGATTTCTGTTTGGTATCAGGGACACGAGCGAACAAGTATGCAGGGCTGGCGGTCAGCGTTTGAACAAATCGGGAATGCCTGCACATTGATAATTTCAAGCTTGTTACTGATTTATGCAGGTTGGCACGCAGCATTTTTGGTTTACGGATTGGCCTTTGCCGTAATGGCATTCTTTGCATGGCGAGTACCAAATGATGCTCACAGTAACACGACAACTAATGATAGCCAACAGGCAACAGAAACAATTTCGCCGATTACTAATGAACCAGTGACAAAGATTAGCCCATTAGTAATTGCAATTCTGGCGTTTGTTCTATTAATTAAGATGGACTTTATTGGAATGGAAGATCGCTTCCCGGGGTTAGCCGTTGCAATTAATGGTAAGGCCTTTACGGGAACCGGGACCTATCTTTCATTAATGCTAATTGGCGCAACTCTTGGTGGTGCGTGTTACGGAGTTCTGCAGAAGCATTTTGGCTATGTGGGAACAATTTACATCGGCTTGATCCTTCTGGCAATTGCTAACTTTCTGTTCGGCTTCGGTGGAAATAGTTTTCCGGTTATTGCTGCCGGGATCCTTTTGGTTGGCTTTCCAATGCAAGTCCTTACACCGTTGATCTTCAATATTCTGCCATTTATGGCACCGATGAAGCTCCAAACCAAGGTTACATCATTTGTACTAATTGGGTTTAACTTTGGGGCTTTCTTCTCACCAACAGCCGACGCTTGGTTTAACCACTTATTAAGCCAACCGCTAAGTGGGTTAGGTTTAGCAGCACCATTTCGGATTTATGGAGTGATGATGCTGATAATTGCTGGCCTACTCTTTATGGGGAAGCACCTGTATGAACTTAAAAGGGTGGACAATCCTGTTGAGAAAAAGCAACCAGCAACGGTTCACGTATATACTAAGTAATAAAACTGAATAAAAGTACCGTGATCGAATGACTTTTAATAGTTGTTGGATCACGGTTTCTTATTTTAAATTGGGCTGATAATTTAACCTGAAAATAAAATTTAAAAAATTCTGTCAACCGATTGACATATAAGATAGAAAGCGCTAACATAATAGTCGTTGAATAGTTAAGCACTTCCAAATGAACGAAGTAAGCTAATTAATAAAAAGGGGACTGGAATCATGGCTCATATTTCATTTGATCGTACAGGCTTAAAGAAATTTGTTAACGATAACGAACTCGGCGAAATGCAAGCAATGGTAAATGCAGCGGATGATGAATTACGCAACGGTACTGGTGCCGGGGCAGACTTCCGTGACTGGCTCCACTTGCCAACCGATTACGACAAGGAAGAGTTTGCGCGGATTAAGGCGGCTGCCAAGAAGATTCAAAATGACTCTGATATCTTGGTTGTCATTGGTATCGGTGGTTCCTACCTGGGTGCCCGGATGGCTGTTGACTTCTTGCACAATACCTTCTACCAAGCCCAAAAGGCTGCTGACCGAAAGTACCCATTAGTACTCTTTGCCGGGAACTCCTTGAGCTCCACTTATGTTCATGACTTAATCGAATTGATTGGCGACAAGGACTTCTCCGTCAACATCGTTTCTAAGTCCGGGACGACAACTGAACCATCAATTGCTTTCCGGATCTTCAAGAACCTCTTGATCAAGAAGTATGGTGAGGAAGAAGCTAACAAGCGGATCTACGCTACGACCGATAAGGCCAAGGGGGCCTTAAAGATTGAAGCAGATGCCCACGGTTACGAAAGCTTTGTCATTCAAGACGGCATTGGTGGTCGTTACTCCGTTCTTTCCCCAGTTGGTCTCTTACCAATCGCTGTTTCTGGCGGTGACATTGACCAGTTAATGGCCGGGGCTGCCCAAGCCGAAAAGGACTACACGGATCCTAAACTGGAAAACAACGAAGCTTATCAATACGCCGCTTATCGGAACATCCTTTACCGGAAGGGCTATGAAACCGAATTACTCGAAAACTACGAACCAAACATGACCATGTTCGCTGAATGGTGGAAGCAATTAGCTGGTGAATCCGAAGGGAAAGATCACAAGGGCATTTACCCATCTAGTGCTAACTTCACTACGGACCTTCACTCACTGGGTCAATACATCCAAGAAGGTCGTCGGTTCTTGATGGAAACCGTTGTGAAGCTCGACAAGCCAAACCATGACATGGAAATCCCAAGTGAACCAGATAACCTGGATGGCTTAGGCTACTTGGAAGGTAAGACGATGGACTTTGCCAATACCAAGGCATACGAGGCCGTTGTTGCTGCCCACACTGCTGGTGGGGTTCCAGTAATGACCGTTCACATTCCAGAAGAAAATGAATACACGCTTGGTTACTTGATCTACTTCTTTGAAGTGGCGATGGGAATCTCCGGTTACCTCAACGGGATTAACCCCTTCAACCAACCAGGTGTTGAAGCCTACAAGGTTAACATGTTTGGCCTCTTAGGCAAGCCGGGCTATGAAGAGATCGGCAAGAAACTACGGGCTGAAATGGATGAGAATAAGTAAGGAGGAATTGCGATGCTACTAGGAAGTATTGAAGCAGGAGGGACAAAGTTCGTTTGTGCCGTTGGTAATATTAACTACCAGGTTCAAGATTCAATTCACATCCCAACAACGACTCCTGAAGAAACAATTCAAAAGTGTATTGAATGGTTTGACCAATACAAGGATGATTTAAGCGCAATTGCGATTGCATCGTTTGGCCCAATCGAGATTCGCAAGAGCTCACCAAAGTATGGTTACATTACTAATACGCCAAAGCCAGGTTGGCAAGACACTGATTTTGTTGGTCCATTCAAGAAGCACTTCAATGTGCCAATCGCTTGGACGACAGACGTTAATGGTTCCGCATATGGTGAATATGTTCTTTCAACGTTATTTAACAAGCGGATTAATTCACTGGTTTACTACACTATTGGGACCGGTGTTGGTGCTGGTGCCGTAATTGACGGTAAGTTTGTTGGTGAATTGGGTCACCCAGAAATGGGACATATTCGGTTGAAGCGGCACCCTGATGATCTTGACTTTAAGGGAATTTGCCCATTCCATGGTGATTGCCTTGAAGGATTAGTTAGCGGACCAACCTTTGAAGCCCGGCTAGGTAAGAAAGGAAAAGATGTTCCGTTGACTGACCACGTTTGGGACATCATGGCTTACTATGTTGCCCAAGCTGCTGTCGATGCAACGCTGATGTTCCGTCCAGGACAAATTGTCTTTGGTGGCGGTGTTGTTAGCGAAGAATTCCTAAAGAAGGTTCGTCGCGAATTTAAGAAGCTGCTTAACGATTACGTTGAGGTTGGTGATCTTGATGAATACATCACCATGCCATTAGCCCAACACAATGGCTCCGCAACCATCGGTGACTTTGCTCTAGCATTAAAGGCGGCAACAAATTAGAGTGCGAGCCGTGACGAACTAGCAACTGAGCACTAGAAAATCCCGGACGATGATTGTTTACAATCAAGGACGGGATAGCTAGGCGGAAGTTGCGGTCACGGCGAGCACGTTTTGACTCTGTTGCAGTAGAAGTAGCAATTTCTCTCGACGAAGGCGACTTGCGCCTAGGAGAGAGGTTGCTAGCTCTAGGGAACTCGGGCGAAGCACGTTTCGGCAATGCTGCAGTAAATTGCTAGTCCATGGCGAGCAGAGCTTAGGCTCAATTGCCTAAAACGTTCTACTCTTAATAAATTAGAACATTAAAGCACATTTAAAGGAGGTGAGACTTATGGCATTTAACAAGAGTTTAGCAGGTTATTATGACGACTTGGCACACGTTGGGATCCCAACTGATGATTTGAAGAAGACAATTGCCTTCTGGGAAAAGTTAGGTTTCAAGAAGCAGGGTCAATTCGATACTGATGATCAGGGACATCAAGTGGTATTTATGAAGGCTGGCCACTTAATGTTAGAGATCTGGGACAGTGATGGTGCCGTTCACAAGACCGGTGCAATTAACCATATCTCATTGAACGTTGAAGATGCAGACAATGCATTTAAGGCCGCTAAAGAAGAAGGATTCGACGTTAAGGAAGACGAAGTACAACACCTTGACTTCTGGAAGCATGGAATCAAGTTCTTCAACATTGTTGGTCCAAACGATGAAACTATTGAATTTTGTGAAGTTGTTAAGGATTAATCCCGCTAGAGGCATTAACCTTTAGTCCAGATCGACCCTAAAGCACTTTGTTAGTGTAGGAGGAATATCTGATGAAAGCTTTAGTAATGACTGGTAAGAAAAAGTTAGAAATTGATGACAACTATAAGAAGCCAGAAGTTAAACCCAATGAAGTCTTAGTTCACACTGCCTGGGCTGGTATTTGCGGGACTGATAAGGCATTATATAATGGCCTTCCTGGTTCAGCGGATGCTGTTCCACCAATCGTACTGGGACACGAAAATTCCGGTGTTGTTGCAGCTGTTGGAAGTGAAGTTGAAGATTTCAAGGTTGGGGATCGGGTAAGCGTTGATCCCAACATTTACTGCCACAAGTGCTACTACTGCCGGACATCGCGTCCAGAACTTTGTGAACACTTGGATGCTGTTGGCGTTACGCGGGATGGCGGCTTTGAAGAATACTTCACCGCTCCTGAGGAAGTTGTTTACCATGTTCCTGACAATGTTTCACTTGAAGCTGCGGCCGTAATTGAACCAATTTCATGTGCAATGCACGCCGTTGATCTTTTGACCACTCACCCATATCAAAATGCATTGATCATCGGTGACGGTTTTGAAGGACAATTGATTGCTCAAATCTTAAAGGCTCGCGGAATTCGTGAAGTTATTCTTGCCGGAACCGTTGACGAAAAGCTTGAAAATAACCGGAAGCATTTCGGCTTTAAGACCATTAACAATATGACTCACCCAGAAGAGGTTAAGGAAGACTCATACGACATCGTTGTTGAAGCTGTTGGTTTACCAAAGACTCAAGAACAAGCCGTTGAAGCTGCTCGTCGTGGTGGTCAAGTATTAATGTTTGGTGTTGGTAACCCTGATTCAGAGTTTAAGGTAAATACTTACAAGGTTTACCAAAAGCAATTGACAATTCAAGGAACCTTCATCAACCCTTACACTTTCGAAGATTCGATTGCTCTGCTTCAATCGGGTGATGTGGATCCACTTCCATTAATTTCTAATGTTTTGGACTTTGCTCATGTTGAAGACTTCGTAAGTGGTAAATTAGGTAATATTTCTAAGGCAATCGTAAAGGTAGCCGGCGAAGAAGCTTAAGTTATCTAGGCGGGTAGGCGTATTTTCTACATCTTACTTCAAATTTTTTCCAAGGCTTTTTCACTGTTTGAAGTGGGTAAGCAAATCTTTCCAAATTTGAGCTTTTATTGATTAGGTATAGAAAATTTATTTTATGAAAAGGGGAACGAGAATGAATGAATCAAAGTTTATCAGCTGGCTCGGACGAATTGCCAGTATAATTGCTATCTTAATGTACGTATCTTACATTGCGCAGATTTACAACAACTTACATGGTAATTACGCTGCACCGCTTCAACCATTTGTTGCGGGAGTAAACTGTACTCTTTGGAGTATCTATGCATACTTCAAGAAAGATCGTGACTGGCCAGTGTTCTGGGCTAACTTTCCAGGGATCTTCTTTAGCTTTGCAACATTCTTGACTTGTTTCCCTTGGTAAAATAAGTCAAATAACTCCACATATTAATTCAATTTAACTGGCAAGAAATTGTACTTCTTGTCAGCTTTTTTGATAATATAAGAAAAAATATCAATTGAAGTGGTGCCATCAAACGGGTGCCGCTTTCTTTTATGGAAAGGAACAGAAAATGACAAAAGAAGTAAAGCGGATCATTGCGGTGGTCCTATTTTGCGAATTTTTAATCTGCTTAGGGATGAGTTTGGTATTTCCGGTAGAGCCATTTATTAAGAATGAATATCACTTTACTGCTTTCGACATGGGAGTGATGTCATCACTATTTGCGTTTGTTCAATTTGTTGCATCACCGGTTGTTGGCCGTTTTTCAGATAAGATTGGGCGAAAACCGATGCTGGTTTGGGGGCTCTTAATTTTTGCCATTGCGGAATTTGTCTTTGCATTGGCGCAACATTTGTGGGTCTTTGATCTCTCGCGAGCAGTTGACGGTCTTTCGGCAGCAATGTTTGTTCCTACTTCAATGGCACTGGCGGCTGATATTACAACTGAACGTGACCGTGCTAAGGTAATCGGTTGGTTATCTGCGGCTTTTAGTGGCGGCTTGATTTTAGGACTGGGGCTTGGTGGCCTATTAGCTCATGTTAGTTATAAATTTCCGTTTTGGGTTGCTGGAGTGCTTGGCCTGATTAGTACGTTAGTGGCTTGGCGCTTTCTTCCTCGCGATGAGGATGAACGATTCCAAAGTGAGACAAAGGATCCTGAGGGAGAACTTCTCGGTAGTAGTTGGCAGCAAATAAAGCAAATTATGACGCCAACGTTAGCAGTCCTTTTTGGGATGATTTTTGTCGCTGCATTCGGCTTGGCTGGTTTTGAGAGTATCTATAGCTTGTACGTTAATGAAGTCCATAACTTTGATTTAGGAGCAATTGCACTTGTTCTAACCTTAAACGGGATCATTTCGTTGGTCCTTCAAGTCTTTTTCTTTGAACGGCTTGTACAGTGGCTAGGGGAAGTCCGTTTAATGGAATATAGCTTTCTGTTGAGTATTATTGGAACAATCCTGGTGATTTATGATCATTCACACTGGCAGTTGATTGTAGCAACGTTATTTGTCTTTGAGGCCTTTGATCTTCTTCGTCCTGCCATTACGACTCTGTTAACTAAGATGAGTAAGACCAACCAAGGACTCCTTAATGGGATTAACATGTCATTGACGAGTATTGGAAATATCATTGGTCCATTAATTACTGGAGCATTGCTAGACGTTAACTATCAGTACCCATATTGGTTTGTGATTATTTTCCTGTTGATCGCCTTGATCATTGGTTTTCGCCTTCGGAAGCTTAACGTCCAAGATTAATTAGCTGGTGAACAGTGCTAGAATAGAGATAACTTGATTGGGAGGCCGAAAAAAATGAACTATAAATATACAGGCGATGACTTCAACATCAAAAAAGCACCAACAAAGGTTAAAGATAGTGCTGATGAATTGGAGAAAATCAAGAAACAAATTGAAGAAAACCTTCGTCATCTTCGCCACGCCCAAAAGATGATGTATGCACGGCATAAGTACGGGATTTTGGTTGTTTTCCAAGCAATGGATGCTGCTGGAAAAGATAGTATGATTGCTCATATTTTTTCTGGGGTTAATCCAGTTGGGTTTAAGGTGGCTAACTTTAAGCAACCAACTTCCGCGGAATTACGCCATGATTATCTTTGGCGAATTAATCAGCAACTGCCGTCTCGAGGAGAAATTGGTGTCTTTAACCGGTCATATTACGAAGATGTCCTAGTTTCCCGTGTTCATCCGGAAATTATTCTGAACGCTAATTTACCAGAGGTTGACTCCTTAAGCGATGTTAATGACCATTTCTTTAAAGGACGGTATCAAGATATCCGTGATTACGAGAAATACCTATCACGAAACGGCTTTGTAATTTTTAAATTCTTCCTTCATATTTCAAAGGATGAGCAAAAGAAACGGTTCCTTCGGCGGATTAATCTACCGAAGAAGCACTGGAAATTTTCTTCGGCAGATATTCGTGAACGTCAATACTGGGATAATTACCAAAAAGCATATGAAAAGGCAATTAACGCAACTGCTACTAAAAAGAATCCGTGGTATGTTGTTCCGGCAGATGATAAGTGGTACTCACGCTTAATTGTGTCAGACATTTTAACGAAAGAAATTGAAAAATTACCATTGGCTTATCCTGAGTTATCTCCCGATGAAGCAGCAAAGTTGGATGCAGCTAAAGCAGAGTTATTGAACGAAAAGTAATTTACAAAAAAATTCATTTTTTTGTAAATTAGAGTTATAATGTGATTAGTGAAGTAATTTGTGATTGGGGGGATAAAGAATGAAGAAATGTCCTTGGTGTGGGAAAAACGTACCAACAGAAGATCGGATTTGTCCTTCTTGTGGGTATGATTTTAGCCGTGGTGAGATGAGTTCATTCTATGATCAACGCCAACAAAAGCAAGCCAAGAGTAAAATTCGCCATAAGAATGAAATGGTGATTGTTGCTACATTAGCAATCATTGCTGGTGGAAGTTATATTTTTAATAATCAGCAGGAACAAACTGAAGCTCGCCAAAATATCCAGCAGACGACCAAGACTATTTCTGAATCGTCGACAGTAAATAGTGGCTCTGTTTCGAGTAGCTCAAGTGAAAGTGCTGCTAAGTCTAGTTCTGCAAAAAAGGCTTCGTCCGAATCGAAACAAGCAGCAAAGAATTCATCTAAGAAGGCCGAGAGTAAGAAGAGTGTCACTAAGTCATCTTCCCAATCAAAGAAGAGCGAGAAGAAACAAACAGCTAAATCTTCATCTTCAAAGACAACAAAGAAGAGTAGTACTGAAGTTGCTAAGAAGAAGCCTGCCGTAAAGAAGCAAGTAACAAAGAAGAGTAGTGGGACACAATTAAAGGCTAATATGCAACCAAATGAATTTGCTGCTGCAGTTGCTAACTATGCTGCACAAAAGAATGTCTCAAAGTGGAAAGATGTTGTTAATAATTCAAATAACGGTATTTTGATTAAGGAAACAACTGAACCGGATATTGTCAATTACTTATCTGCTAAGGGAAATGGAACAGTTTACGTTGCCTTTAACAGTAAAGACAGTAACAATGAAGTTGTTTACTCTGCATATACCATTAATCAGGATGGCAGTGTAAATATTTACGAATTTGGGACACCCGATGCACCGCATACAGGGAATATTTACAATCCTGTTGAGACAGTTTCACAACAAGATCTGGTTAAATACCTGAATAGCCATAAGCAAGCCAAGAATGTTCAACAAATGGCTAAAAAAGTCGGGATTGCTCATGAGTAAAGAATAAAACTGAATAAAAGTAAAAAACGTGATTAAGATTAGTTGATTCTTAACCACGTTTTTACTTTTCTATATTTAGTTAGTGTATAATTACCTATGTAAGCGCTTATTTATTTGGGGAGAGTTTATATTGGAGGAGTTGTCATTAAGATGTTAAGTTTCTTGAAACCGCGACATAAGGAACAAGTACCACCTGATAAGGCTCGCGGGTTATTTGAACGGTATAAATGGATGTCCTTATTTGGGGTTTTCATTGGTTATGCTGCTTTTTATATTGTCCGGAATAATTTTACGTTATCAACACCACAACTAAAGGCATCATTGGACCTTTCTAAGGGACAGATTGGGATGTTATCCAGCTGTTTACTGATTGCTTATGGGTTGGGAAAAGGGGTCATGAGCGCCTGGTCTGACAAAGCTAATCCAAAACGGTTCATGGCAACCGGGTTGATTATTTGTGCGTTGCTCAGTATGTGCCTCGCCTTCTTTGGTTTTAGTCTATGGTCACTAGCTATTATTTTAATTCTCTTAGGCTTGTTCCAAGGAATGGGCGTTGGGCCATCCTTTATTATTCTTTCAACGTGGTTTGATAAAAAGCAACGTGGTTTTATAACGTCGATTTGGAATACTTCACATAACCTTGGTGGAGGACTAATTTCACCCCTTGCCGGATTCATGTTAGGTATTGTTGGTGCAAGTCACTGGCGATTTGCAATCTATGTTTTCCCAGCATTAGTTGCCATTGCGGTAGCCTTAATTGTGTTGATCTTTGTTAAGGGACGACCCGAAGAAGAAGGCTTACCACCGCTGGAAGAAACGAAGCAAGAACAAAGTAACATTGATTATCATGCTTTAAGCTCTTGGCAAATCCTTACTAAGTACGTCTTTAATAATCCTGGTGCTTGGTTAGTTTCATTTATGGACACCTTCGTTTATATGATTCGGTTTGGAATCCTAACCTGGTTACCAATTTTCTTAATTCAGGCCAAGGGATTTACTCACGGTCAAATGATGATTGCATTTGCGTTCTTTGAATGGGCCGCTATCCCATCAACGCTACTGGCAGGGATTATTTCTGATAAACTTTTCAAGAGTTACCGGATGCCACCTGCAATGATTGCACTAGTTTTAATTATTTTCTGTATCTTTGGTTACTGGAATAGTAAATCAGTGACAGCAGTAACAGTTTATGCTGCACTGGCGGGCTGTCTAGTTTACATTCCACAATTTCTTGACTCTGTTCAAACGATGGAAGTCGTTCCACCGTTTGCTGTGGGCTCAACTGTGGGGCTTCGGGGCTTCATGAGTTATGTCCTTGGTTCAACGCTGGGAACGAGCCTTCTCGGAGTGGCAGTCGATCATTACGGCTGGAATGCGGGATTAGTTCTCTTAATTATTGCAACCATTCTTTGTTTAGCATGTTCTGCTGCCTTACACGTTTTCTCATTAAAGAAACGGCACGCAGAAGCTAAATAGTATTAGATAGATCAAGACCCTCAGTGTTCAAACGATGGATACTGAGGGTCTATCTATTATTAGTGATATTGATCTAACAAGATAGTAATCCTAAAAGACGTTATCGCGACCATATTTACAGATGGGGAGAAGGGGACACTTAGTACATTTAGGATTTTTAGCAGTACATTGGTAACGACCAAAGAAGATCATTGCGTGGTGTGCGTTAAGCCATTCTTCCTTAGGGACCGCTTCTTTTAGTCGTTTTTCAATTTGGAGAACAGTCGCGTCTGGTTTAACCATTCCTAAACGCCGTGCAACTCGACTAACATGGGTGTCGACGGGGAAGGCGGGAATATTGAAGCATTCTGCAAGGACAACGTTAGCGACTTTACGACCGACACCAGCTAAACTAGTTAGCTCTTTCATCGTGTGGGGAACCTTACCATTAAAGTCGGTCATAATTCCCCGAGCGGCTTTAACGAGATATTTAGCTTTATTATGGTAAAGCCCGAGTGATTGAATAAAGGGCTCAACGTCTTCGGGCTCAGCCTTAGCTAGTGATTTTGGAGTTGGAAAACGGGCAAAGAGTGCTGGAGTAATCATGTTAACTGATTTATCTGTTGACTGAGCGCTAAGGATTGTCGCTATTAGAAAATGAAAGGTTGTATCAGCATTTAACGTTGTTCCAGCGTCCGGAAACATTTCCCGCATTTGATGAATTGCGTTTACGATTTCGCTATTTGTCAGCATTGCTTTTCCTCCTGTAATTCTATCATTATTATAAAACAAATAAATTAACTGCCAAAAAATATTTGCTTTTAATTATCATTTGATAATGAGCTAAAAGATATATATATATATATATATATATATATATATATACGGCGGCGCGGGATTACGGGATTTTTATAATAAATAAATTTAAATATTGAATTGGGCTTTTATTTGACCTCTTTGCGATAATGATGTATAACTAAAGGTGAACAAGCGATAAGTAATATTATTGCTTGGTTTATAACTGAAATTATTTAACGATTTAGTAGTCCTACTAGATTTCATTATGTATGTGATAATATGTATGTGATAATTTTTTCAGTTATCATGTTTGAACTGAACTTAATTTAATTGGTTGATACTTTATCCTCAAATTGAGATCATTGTCGCCTCCCCATGACTGTGATTTCGCAAATAATTTGCTAGGTTGATGTTATGACTTAGGTACACACTATCTAAACGCTTACCCCCTAAATTAACCTGAGTCGTGATTGACATTCAACCGACCTAATTGAATTAATGATGCTTAAACATGCCCTATGAGACCTGCTAGATTGATCTCTATTGAAGACTTTTCAGAATTCCCCATTTCTGAAAAGTCTTTTTTGTTTTAATAATTAAAATTTTTTCATAAACGGGACAGTAAATAAAAATTAAATATTTATTTAATTAACAATTGACCAATGTGCAATCGGTTGTTAGAATAAGTTAATGTTTTCTTATTATTCTAATCTAAATTTAATAGATAAGGAGGAATGGTTATGAGTTTTTGGAAAACAATTACCCGAAAAGAAGACCCGCGCGTCTATGCCAATAAAGACGGCCATCTGGTTCGTTCGTTGAAGGTGCGGGACTTCTTAGCACTTGGGGTCGGTACAATTGTCTCCACCTCTATTTTCACTCTTCCTGGTGAAGTGGCAGCAATGCATACTGGACCAGCCGTTGCAATTTCATTCTTACTTGCTGCAGTGGTTGCAGGATTAGTTGCATTTTCTTATGCAGAAATGTCTGCAGCAATGCCATTTGCCGGTTCAGCGTATTCGTGGATTAACGTTGTTTTTGGTGAATTCTTTGGTTGGATTGCCGGTTGGGCACTTCTTGCTGAATATTTTATCGCGCTGGCCTTTGTTGGCTCTGGTCTTTCAGCTAACTTTCGGGCATTAATTGCACCATTAGGGTTGAAACTCCCGGCATCATTGTCAAATGCGTTTGGGACTGATGGCGGAATTGTTGACCTGGTTTCGGTAGTAGTTATTGCGCTGGTTGCCGCCTTGATTTCTCGTGGGGTTTCTCGAGCTGCCCGGGTTGAAAATGTCTTGGTTGTCCTTAAAGTTTTCGCCGTTTTGCTATTTATTGTAGTTGGTTTGACAGCTTTACATGCTGCTAACTATGTTCCATTTGTTCCTAAGTACCATGAAACTGCAAATGGACCATTTGGTGGCTGGCAGGGAATCTATGCTGGTGTTTCGATGATTTTCCTATCATACATCGGCTTTGATTCAATTGCTGCTAACTCTGCGGAAGCTGTTAACCCGCAAAAGACAATGCCACGAGGGATCCTTGGCTCACTTGTAATTGCTGTTGTCCTATTTGTAGCTGTTAGTTTAGTTCTTGTTGGAATGCTTCCATACAGTAAATACGCTAATAGTGCTGAACCAGTTGGGTTAGCACTTCGGGCTGCCGGTCACGGTGGTGTGGCAACAGTTGTTCAGACGATTGCCGTTGTGGGGATGTTTACCGCGCTAATTGGGATGAGTATGGCCGGCTCACGGTTAATCTACTCATTTGGTCGTGATGGAATGCTGCCAAAGTGGCTTGGTAAGTTGGATGAAAGTAATCGACCAAACCGGGCACTATGGACTCTAACAATTGTTGGGATTCTGATCGGTGCTTTCTTCCCATTCGCATTCCTTTCACAATTGATTTCTGCCGGAACATTGATTGCGTTTATGTTCGTTTCAATCGGGATTTACCCATTGCGTCGTCGTGAAGGTAAGGACATTAATGACCCAGCATTTAAGGTGCCGCTTTACCCAGTTTTACCAGCACTTGGCTTTATCGCTTCATTGATGGTTTTCCTTGGCTTGGATTACCAGGCTAAACTATACGCCGGCATTTGGTTTGTCTTCGGTCTAGTTATCTACTTTGCCTACGGAATGAAGCATTCGTATTTGAATAAGAAAAAGTAGAGTGCGAGCCGTGAGAGTGTGAAGCCGTGAAAAGCTCCCGGATGATAACGATTTCTCTCGACGAAGGCGACTAGCGTCTAGGAGAGAGGTCGTTATCTTGAGGGAGCTTAGGCTGAGCACGTTTAGTAGAGTGCGAGCCAGCAGAAGGACTTGCGGAAGGTTAGCGATTTCTCCTGACGAAGGCGTTTTGCGCCTAGGAAGGAGGTCGCTAACTCTAGCAAGTCCCTGGTGAGCAGTTCTTGACAATGCTGCCTAGAACACTTCTAACTGGCAAGCACATTTCGATTCATATTAATCATTACTAACAACGAAAAGACATAAGTAGGGAGGGATTGCTAATGGGTTCAATGGAAAATAACCGTAAAATTTTAGCAAAAGAAAATGAAGCATTTGCCACCGCAGCACGAGTTAAGTATTACGATATCGTAATTAACAGTGGGCGGGGAGCTATTTTGACTGATGTTGATGGTAACCAGTACATTGATCTTTTAGCAAGTGCTAGCTCTACAAATACCGGGCATTGTCACCCAAAAATTGTTAAGGCAATTCAAGATCAAGCAGCCAAAATTATTCAGTATACACCGGCTTATTTTGCAAATAGTCAAGCAGCCCGCTTAGCACCTCGCTTAGCAGAATTAGCGCCGATGACAGGACCAACTGAGGTAGTTTGGGGAAATTCTGGATCAGATGCAAACGATGCAATTATTAAGTTTGCCCGTGCTTATACTGGTCGGCAGTACATTGTTTCCTTTACTGGGGCATATCACGGATCTACATATGGTTCGATGACGTTGTCTAGCGTTTCCCTAAATATGGCACGAAAGATGGGGCCATTGCTGCCTGGTGTCGTAAAAGTACCATTTCCTGATCCATGGGATAAGCTTCCTGATGAATCAGAGGAGCAGTTTGTTGATCGTTATTTCAAGATGTTTAAGTTGCCATTTGAAACCTACCTACCAGTTGATGAAGTGGCTGCCATTTTAATCGAACCTATTCAAGGGGATGGTGGAATCGTAAAGACACCACCAGAATTTATGAAAAAGATCTATCAATTTGCCAAGAAAAACGGGATTCTCTTTGCTGTTGATGAAGTTAATCAAGGAATGGGACGTACCGGGAAATGGTGGTCAATCCAACATTTTGGAATTGAACCTGATCTGATGTCGGTTGGTAAATCGTTAGCTTCAGGAATGCCATTAAGTGCTGTTGTTGGGCGAAAGGAGATTATGGAATCTCTTGGCGCACCTGCTAATGTTTATACAACTGCTGGTAATCCAGTAACAACTGCAGCCGCTAATGCTACTTTAGATGTAATTCAGGATGAACATCTTCTTGAACGTTCAACTAAACTAGGCGAAAAGGCTAAGCGGTTCTTTGAAGATGAACAAAAGAAATATAACTTTATCGGTGATGTTCGAATGTACGGCCTAGATGGTGGGATTAATATTGTTAACCCGCAAACTGGTAAAGGTGACACCGCTGCAACCACGCGGATTATGTACCGGGTATTTGAACTTGGTGCAATTATCATCAGTCTTCGGGGAAATATCCTACGCTTCCAGCCACCGCTAGTAATTACCGAAGAAGAACTAGATCAAGCCTTTGCAATGCTTGATCAGGCCTTTGCGGAAGAGGCTGCTGGAAAGTTAAGTCTTCCAGATAATGCTGAAGAACTAGGCTGGTAGTTTTTAAATTGTTACTTTAATAATCGAAAAAAACCTCCTATAATATTTTGTTAGCTAGCTAACGAATTGTTACGGGAGGTTTTTTGATGGAATTAATTGGTCGATTGTTAAAAATGGCAACGAATAGCCTGAATCAAGAATTTAACCGGTTTGCTCAGCAGTATGACCTGACCGGAACACAGATGTCTGTAATCGATTTTATGGCTAATTGTGGAAGCCAGGAGTGTAACCAACAGATGATCGAACAGGAATTTAATATTAAACGGTCAACGACAACAGTAATTATTCAGCGATTAGTGAAAAAAGGTTTGATTGAGCAACGCCAGTCAGTAACTGATCGACGGCAAAAGGTGATTACGTTGACGGTAAGAGGAGGAGAATTAGCACCTAAAGTTAGGGAGTATATTTTAGCATCTGAGGAACGATTAAGAGCCAACTTTACTGCTGAAGAACTTCGTCAATTTAAGAAAATTCTGAAATTCATGATTGGGGAGGATGAAGAAAATGACTCAAAATGACCAAATTCCGCCTCGGGTTGTTGCTGCCGTTGTTGCAACAGGGTTAATGTCATTTTGTGGGGTGATCGTTGAGACCGCGATGAACGTTACTTTCCCGATTCTGATGAGTGAGTTTAACCTAACGACGAACATGGTGCAGTGGATGACCTCAATTTACCTGTTGGTTGTTGCGGTTATTGTTCCGCTTTCGGCAGTTCTAAAAAGCTCGTATAAAACACGAACTCTTTTTACCGTAGCAAACTTATTTTTCTTTAGCGGTTTATTAGTGGATGCCTTTGCACCAAGTTTTACCCTGTTGCTATTAGGTCGAGCAATTCAAGGTGTCGGAACTGGAATTGCCCTGCCGCTGATGTTTAATATCATTATGGAACAGGTTCCCCAAAGTAAGGTTGGCTTTATGATGGGAATTGGTAATTTAATCACTGGAATTGCCCCAGCAGTAGGGCCGACATTTGGTGGAATCGTTGCTAGCAAGCTGAATTGGCGGTGGATCTTTTACATTCTCCTCCCAATGATGGTTGTTTCGTTTGTTCTAGGCCGGTGGGGAATTCAGCAGAAGTCTGTGATTAGAAAACAACGGGTCGATTCCTTTAGCCTTCTGATGATCGTGTTTATGTTTAGCGGATTGGTTGACGGCTTTAGTAATGGAGGAAGTATCCCATTTATGAGTATTAATGTTCTGGGGGCTTTCTGCCTTGGAATTATTGGAATGGTTGGTCTAACGTGGCGCTCGCTTACAATCGCAACACCAACGTTAGATCTGCGCCTATTTAAGAATCACCGGTTTACTGGTCATGTTCTTGGCTTCTTTCTTACTCAGATTATGTCGCTTGGCTTTGCCTTCCTTTTACCAAATTATATTCAGTTAGTTAACGGTGATACTTCAACAATTGCCGGCTTGGTTGTTTTACCGGCAGGGGTTGCTGGAGCAGTCTTCGCGCCGCTTGGTGGAAAAATACTTGATCGGTTTGGTGCTCGTCGCCCAATTTTATTTGGAATGACGCTTTGTTTCCTTTCCCTTCTCGTCTTTTCAGTAATTAGCAAACGGATGAGTAACGTTATAATTGCAGTAGTTTACTGCTTTTATATGGCAGGAATGGGGATGTGTATGGGGAGCGTGATGACAAGCGCACTTAGAAGTATTGGCCCCTCAGAAGCGGCACAAGGAAACGCAATCTTAAATACCCTCCAACAATTCGCTGGTGCAATGGGAACATCAATTGCCGCGATGATCGTTGCAAGTAGTCAAGCACAGCTCAAAGTTAATCGGACATTATCAACCGCAATTGGGACTCAACACGCATTCATTGTTCTGACAATTTTCAGTATTATTGTTTGGCTGAGTTACTATCGCAGTGTTAAAGATTAGCCTGCTTGCAAGTTATCAACAATTTCGGTTATACTTTAATCGCCGTCTTAGCTCAGATAGGTAGAGCACATCCATGGTAAGGGTGACGCGGCGGTTCAACTCCGCCAGACGGCTTAATAATTTACCTCTTGACAACCTAACACTTGCCCTTTATACTAACCATAATTTAATTTTTCTAATGATTTTATAATAATACGTTGATGAGAAGAGTAGGAATAGGCACTCTCAGCAAGTGACCGCTGATGGTGAAAAGGCGGGAGAGTAATTATTCTGAAGATGAGCTCGGAGTAATTGGAAGTCGGTCAGTGATGGCTAGCTTTCCGGAAGGATCTGTTACCATCCCTGGCATTCTAATTGAGTGCTGTTGAGGCTGATTAATTCAGTGAATTTGGGTGGTACCACGTTGTTGACGTCCCTAGGTAGTTTAAATACTACTTAGGGGCGTTTTTTGGTTATAACGAAAGGAAGAGAGCAATGACGAGATTTGATACTAAACTGGTTCATACACCAGTACAACATGATAATAATACTGGAGCGGTTACCACTCCTATTTATAAAGCGACTACTTTTGAATATCCCAAAATTGGTGCACCGGTAAAGGATGATTATTCACGTTCCGGCAATCCGACCCGGCGTGCTTTGGAAGAACAATTAGCGGCGCTTGAAGAGGGAACTGCCGGCTTCGCTTTTTCGTCAGGAATGGCCGCAATTCATGCCGCATTAGCTATATTTGAACGGGGCGACCACATAATTGTTGGTAAGCAAATTTATGGCGGAACTTTTCGTCTGCTTTACCAGTTCTTTAATCGTTGGGGATTAGAGATAACGGCAGTTGATACACGGAACTTGGCAGAGGTTAAGCAGGCAATTCAACCTAATACCAAAGCAATTTATTTTGAACCGGTGACCAATCCGCTATTACAAGTGACAGCGGTGCGGAAAGTTGCAGAGTTAGCTCGACAACATCATTTATTAACGATCGTTGATAACACATTCTTAAGTCCATACTTACTACGGCCGTTAACTCTGGGAGCTGACATTGTGATCCATAGTGCAACAAAGTATCTATCGGGACATTCTGATGTTTCGGCTGGTGCAGTGATTGTTAAGAATCGTGAATTAGCCGAGCGGGTTTACTTTATTCAAAACGCTCTTGGTAGTATTTTGTCACCTGAGGATAGTAATGAATTAGCAAGGGGGATTAAAACCCTAAGTTTACGATTGGATCGACAAATTGCCAATGTTAAGGAACTGATCAACTATTTGCGAGGATTAAGCGCGGTTGAAAAGATCTATTATCCTGGTATCGAGGGGCAATCAGGATACCAGGAGCTTCACCAAGAAGCTAAGGGAGCGGGTGGTGTGTTCTCGTTTGAATTAACAGAAAAGGTAGATCCGGTTAAGTTTGTCAATAATCTTCACTTATTCAAACTGGCTGTTAGTTTAGGAGCCGTGGAAAGCCTGGTTGAATTACCAAGCAAAATGAGCCATGCAGAATTAAGCGCAGAGGAGCAGTTAGCCGCTGGAATCAAGCCTGGATTAATTCGGCTGTCAGTTGGAATTGAAGACGTTCATGATCAAATCGCTGATATCCAGCAAGCAATCGCAAAGTCAAGAAAGTAGAGGACTAACAATTATGGGTAAATATTCAGTTGAAACCATTGCTGCTCAGGCAGGAAATCACGTTGATCCTAATAAGGCGGTTGCTTTACCGTTATATTTCTCTTCAAATTACCGCCATGATTCGCTTGAAGAAGCAAAAAAATTTGACCCTAATAAGGGATATACATATTCCCGAATAGCAACTCCTAACCGAAGAGCACTTGAACAAACAATGGCGAACCTTGAAGCCGGTCAGCGAGGATTTGCTCTAAGCTCTGGAATGGCCGCAATTCAGTTAGCGTTAAGTATCCTAAAAACCGGCGATCATTTGATTTCCCTTGATGATTTGTATGGTGGTGATTTTCGGTATTTTCGTTACCTCCATTCGCATGTCGGAATCAACTTTGATCAGTGGAATGGTAAAAGACTTGTGGATCTGCTAGCTAAAATTACTCCGCAAACTAAAGTAATTTGGCTAGAAACACCTTCAAATCCAACAATGAAAGAATTAGATATTGCCAAAATTGCTACTGCAGTTCATAAAAAGAACTCCCAAATTCTAGTAATTGTGGATAATACTTTCTATACACCAGTCTATCAACGACCGCTTGAGCTTGGGGCGGATGTTGTCGTTCATTCCGCAACAAAATATTTATCGGGACACAATGATTTGCTTGGAGGCATCTTAGTTTGTAAGGACCAGGAACTTGCTGAACAATATTTTGAATACTACATTACGACTGGTGATACATTGGACTCGTTTGACTCATGGTTGCTATTACGAAGCTTGAAGACATTAGATGTTCGGGTAAGGCAACACACTAAGAATGCTCAAGAAGTGGTTAAATATCTCAAACGGAATCCGAGAGTTGAGAAGGTATTATATCCCGGGAAGGGTGGAATGATTAGTTTTTACCTTAAAGCTGAAGACGATGTCGCTAGGCTTTTAGATAATGTTAAACTGATTACCTTTGCGGAAAGTCTTGGGGGAATTGAAAGCCTGATTACAATTCCGTATTATCAAACTCATGCTGATGTGGAGCTTGCTCAACGGCAACGATTAGGGATCACACCGCGTTTATTGCGATTATCTGTTGGTTTAGAAAATCCTCAAGACTTGATTAACGATATCAAGCAAGCATTAGGAGAATAAAAAAACAGGCTCAGACGTGAAATTAGTCTTAGTCTGTTTGGTATCATTTTACAGGCCTTCTTTACCTGCTCACACTCTGGTTTAAAAACGTGTTCGCCAGGGTCTTGCTAGAGCTAGCAACCTCCTTCCTAGACGCAAGCCGCCTTCGTCAGGAGAAATTGCTAGCTTTCCGCAAGCCCTTTACTGGCTCGCACTCTGATTTAAACGTGTTCGCAGGGACCGCAACTTCCGCCTAGCTATCCCGGACTTGATTGCAAGTCAATCATCGTCTGGGATTTTCTAGTGCTCAGTTGCTAATTCGTCCCTGCTCACACTCTTTTAAACGTGTTCGCCCTAACCTTCCTCGAGCTAATTTCTAGGCAACTAAGTCGAGATCTGCTCGCCAGGGCCTTGCTAGAGCTAACAACCTCCCTCCCAGATGCTTTCAGCATCCAGTCGGGAGAAATTGTTAGCTTTCCGCAAGTCCTCTGCTGGCTCGCACTCTACTTTGCTAGCATTTCCATTCTTAATGCTTCATAAATGGAGTTCTTTGCACCGAGGGTCATGCTGGTAAAGTAAGCAATAAAGGTGAGGATAGTCATTGGGAGAATCTGGTTAACTGAACCGACCATTTCAGTGACGAGCAGGATCGCAGAAATGGGGGTTCCTTCAGTGGCACCAAAATAAGCAGCCATTCCCATTGCAATCAAGTTTAGATAACAGCTTGCTGGGATAATGTTGAAGTGAATCAAGATAATTCCGGCGATTGCGCCAAGAAGACTACCAAGAACGAAGATTGGCATAAAGATACCACCAGGAACAGTAGCACCAGCGGCAATCATTGTTCCCGTATACCGCAGGACGAAAAAGAGGATGAGCATCCCCAAAACTAGTAGCCAGTTAGCCTTTAATGACATTTGTGTAATATATATAATAAAATTATGGCTTCCACCAAGAATATGGCAATTCCATAGCCCAACAGGGATCACAAGAAGTAAGGGAAGTATGCTGTGGTAATAATTAGGAAGAATGGTAAACTTGCGGTACCACCAACCGAGATTAAGTATTCCGTATTGAAAAAGGTAGCCACCAGCGCCAATAACAATACCAACTAGGATTAGCCATGGGTATGACGAGAGTGGTAAGCGCATTGAAATTGGCATAGCCAGACATGGCTTTGTTCCAAAAAAGAAGATTGTCATTAGATCAGCGGAAATAGCAGCGGCTAGTGCGCCCGCAATTACCTTAAAATTAAAATGACGAGTGACCTCTTCAAGCAGGAAAACAGTTCCGGCGATGGGGGCACTAAAGGCAGCTGATAATCCAGCAGCGATCCCGCATTTAATTAACAGATCGTGCTCTTCAGTATTCTGATAGTGGTATACATCTTCCGCAAATCCTTGTCCAATACAGGCGCCAATTTGGATACAAGGGCCTTCCCGACCAAGAAAGAGCCCCGGGCAGATGGTTAAGAGACCACTGACAAATTTCCGCCAGAGGACGCTCCACCAATTCATTTGATGCTTACCAATTAGAATTGCTTCAATCTGGGGAACACCAGAACCAACAATATCGAACAGTTCAGGACGAATTACCTTTGCGATGAGCCAAACAACAATTAATGTTCCCAAAATATATGGAATAATCATCAGTGGATGGCTACCTAAATAAGGATACACAATTGTTAAAAGGATTAGCGTTTGATCAATAATCCAACGAAAGGTACCAACAACCAGTCCCGTAATAACCCCTACTAAAATTCCGGGGATTACGAATTGTAAAAACTTGGCAGTAAAAGGCTTTCGTAAAATGTCTTTTGCACGCAGGACAGTTCCTGTGTCAGTCGATGAATTCATTTCCTCACTTCCAATCTACACACCCCAATTATATTCTTTTCGGGATCCTTTCACAATCCTAAAGAAACGGTATCATAAGGTCTAATATGGTATAATATGGTTTTAATTAAGTATGAGCGGGGACGGAGGTCTTTTAATGGAATTTATTGCAACGCTGGCGGGATTATTGCTGGCAACTCAATTAGTAGCGCACCTTTGTCGCCGGGTCGAAATCCCGGAAGTTATTGGTCAAATTCTGGTTGGAATTATTGCGGGACCAGCACTACTAAACTGGGTCCACCTCAATTCAATGATGAATGAGTTTCAAGAAATTGGGGTAATTATTTTAATGTTCATTGCCGGCTTGGAAAGTGACCTTTCGTTACTGAAAAAATACCTTAAACCGGCAGTGGTTGTAGCAATTGTTGGTGTTGTAGTTCCAATTGCAATTATGGCTCCTGCGAGTTACTTTTTCGGGTTCACAACCCTTGAATCAATTTTTATCGGGGTTATCTTTTCCGCAACTTCAGTGAGTATCTCAGTTGCGGTCCTTCGGGAATTCAAGCGGTTGGATAGTCGTGAGGGGGCAACGATTTTAGGTGCCGCTGTGGCTGATGATATTATTGGCGTGATCCTTTTAAGTATTATGATTAGTGTGGTTAACCAAGCTGAAGGGAAAACTGGGGGTCAGCCGTTATGGGCAGTCTTGCTCCTCCAGGTCCTGTTCTTTGGTGGAACCTATTTGGTTGTTAAATGGCTTGCTCCATACATGATGCACCTTAGCGAACGGCTGTTAACGGTGGCGTCACCTTCCGTTATGGCAATGATTATTTGTTTAGGAATGGCAGCAATTGCCGATTATGTCGGTTTAAGTGGGGCGGTTGGCTCTTTCTTTGCCGGGATCGCTGTTGCTAATACTCACCGGAAAGAAACGATTAACCGAAGCTTTATTCCAATTGGCTATGCAATGTTTATTCCGTTATTCTTTGTGAGTGTCGGTTTAAACATGCGAATCGACCGACTAGATGAGTCATTTGTTTTTGTGATTGTGATGACGATTCTTGCCTGCCTGACTAAGCTAGTCGGGTGTGGTGCCGGAGCTTATCTTTCGGGATTCAACTTTAACAGTTCATATGTTGTTGGTAGCGGAATGATTGCCCGGGGTGAGATGGCGCTAATCACTGCGCAAATCGGCTATCAGGCGCATCTTTTGTCATCAATGTATTATTCTGATGTAATTACGGTAATTATTGTGGCAACCGTTTTAGCACCATTTATCCTGAAACACGCTTTAGTGAAAGCAAATGAAGTTACTGAATAAAATATTTTATGAATAAAGGAGGTCGGTGAGAAGTAAAATTTGCCGACCTCCTTTGAATGCTGAGAGGGATGAAAATAATGAAGTATCTGATTGGGGTTGACGTTGGCACAACCACGACGAAAGCAGTGTTGTATGATGAAAATGCAACGATCATTGGCCATTTTATTAAGAATTATCCCATTTACCGTGACCCCCAGGGAATGGCGGAGCAGGATCCAGAAGAAATCCTTCAAGCCGTTGAAACGGTGGTCCGGGCGGCAACTCATCGAGCGGATTTAAAAACGGGACAACTACTTGGCGTTGCTTTTTCAACGGCTAATCAAAGCTTGCTGTTGCTTGACGAGCATTATCATCCTTTGACCAGAATTATTACCTGGGCTGATACCCGGGCCCGTCAAGATGCCTTGAAATTGAAAGAGACACCAGAAGGAAAGCAGCTTTATCAGACGACGGGAACGCCAATCCACCCGATGACGCCCTTAGCTAAGTTAATCTGGATTAGACGTGAACAACCGGAGCGGTTTCGCCAAATGCAGCATGTGGCAGATATTAAATCGTACATCTTTTGGCGCTTATTTAGGAAGTTCAAGGTTGATCTTTCTGTCGCAAGTTGTACGGGGTTGTTGGATATTCATACCGGAAAATGGGACCAAACTGCTCTAAAATTGGCGGGAATTAGTGAGAAGCAATTACCAATTATCACTGAGCCAACTTCGCGAGAGACGGTGATGGTGGAAAGCGAACGCCAGAAAATGGATGTCCCACGCAGCACGCCGTTTATATATGGTGCTTTTGATGGCGCCCTTTCTAACATTGGCGTTGGCGCAATTAAGTCTAATCAAGTTGCCATTACGATTGGAACATCAGCCGCTGTCCGGGTAATTACAGATCGACCAGTGATTGATCCACAAGGGCGATTATTTTGCTACATGATGGACAAAAAGCACTGGATTGTTGGTGGTCCGTTAAATAATGGTGGAGATGTTTTTCAATGGGCGGTGCACCACTTAATTGATCAAGGGGCTTTAGAGAATGAACAAGTCGATCGTTATACACTAGCTAACCGGATAATTGAGGGAACCCCGACCGGAAGCCACGGTCTGTTATTCCATCCTTATTTAGGGGGTGAACGGGCACCAATTTGGGACGCAAATGCTCGGGGCGATTTCTTTGGCCTGACTGCACTACATACCCGTGCTGACATGCTTCGGGCAGTTCTTGAGGGGGTTAGCTTTAATATTGCGAGTGTCTTTGAGACGGTGACTAAGCTAGTGGGGAAACCGCAATCAGTTACGGCTACAGGTGGCTTTGCTCGGTCGAAGGTTTGGCGCCAAATGCTGGCAGATATTTTAGATTGCCAGGTTAATGTCCCAATTTCTTTTGAATCAGGATGTCTTGGGGCAACTATTTTGGTAATGCAAAGTACTGGTCTTGCCAGTAGTTATGATGTTGTAACCAATTACCTCGATGAGAAAACAAAATATGATCCACAACCACAAGCAGTTGCGGTTTATAAGCAACTCTTCCCCGTATTTCGTCAGGTTGAAAAACTATTGGCTCCGGCTTACCCGACAATCGCTAATCTCCAGAGTGAACTTGTTTCGCTTCATGGGGACGATTAAATAGTGCTACAATAGTTAAACTGATTTAGAGGAGGCTTTTGTGTGAACGAAGAACATGAACGACACATGGAGCAGCAACGGGTCGACTTAGTAATGAAGCAGATCGACAAGCAAATAGCTGAAACTAAGAAGGCGCTCGCTGATGCTCACAAAGAAACTCGAGCAGTTGAAAAGAATTACAGTGAAAATGCCTCAATTAACCGGTATGAAATTGACGATATTGCAGAATCACGCGCAATGATTGAACAGCAGCGGCAGTTGGTATCACGTGCGGCCGAAAGTGAAACGATTCTTCGCCGACAGTTAAAGACATTGCAAAATCTTAAGCGGACACCATATTTCGGGAGGATTGATATTCAAGATCCCGGTAAGAATAAGCCGGAAACATTATATATCGGAACGGCCTCGCTAATGAACGATGATAAAACTGCTTTTCTCATTTATGATTGGCGAGCACCAATTTCGGGTGTTTACTACAACGGAACGTTAGGTGAGGTGCGGTATGAAACACCGAATGGAATTCGAGAAACGGTCTTAATTAAGAAACGCCAATTTACCATTAAGGATGGGCAGATCGTTAACATGTTTGATACCAATGAAACGGTGGGGGATGAATTGCTCCAGGCTGCTCTTGGTGAGCAAAATGATCAATACATGCATAATATTGTTGCAACGATCCAGCAGGAACAAAATGATATTATTCGCGATACCCATAGTGATCTTTTGCTAGTACAAGGGGTTGCCGGCTCAGGGAAAACTTCAGCGGTTTTACAACGGATTGCCTACCTTCTTTACCATAGTCGGACCGCATTGAATGCCGATCAGATTGTTCTCTTTAGTCCTAATCGCCTCTTTAGCCACTACATTTCCCAAGTTTTACCGAGCCTTGGGGAACGAAACATGCGTCAAGTGACGATGTCAGGGTTCATTCGGCGACGGTTTGAGGGCTTACAAGTAGAAAATATTTTTGAGAGGTATGAAAAGCGTCAACGGGCATCGAAGCAGGATCGACGAATTGCTAACTTCTTAGAAAGTCAAACAGCAATGAATGATATTCATCGATATGCAAGCCATCTAATGGATGAGCAGCTTCAATTTAGTAATATTACTTTTGAAGGACGGGTCTTTTTCACAGCTGAGCATATTCAAGAACTCTATCAAGAACAGCCAAATGCAATGAAGGCCGCTAATCGAATGGTACAGTTAAAGAATAAATTAATCCGGGAACTTCAGCGACGAGTAAAAGAAGAAGCAAAAAAGGACTGGGTAGCTAAGGAACTTGATAGCCTTGATACTCAGCAGCTTCATAATTTATACGGGAAAAAGACGATTGACGATTTTCAGGATGAAGATGAGCAATACGCTTACCTTGCATATCGCTGGGCAAAGCGACGGTTAAGAATTGTCGCTGACGCAATTTATAATGATTATTTTATTGATGTTTATATCCAGTATGCAAATTGGCTTCGACAGTTATCACTGCCTAAAGAGATTCATCGGGAAGAATGGCAACGGATGATTGCTAATTATAGCAATGAATTAGAAATGCACCGGTTGGAAATGATGCATGCGGCCCCGCTGATGTACTTGCGGGATCTATTGATGGGGACTGGACAGAATCACTCATTTAAGTATGTCTTTGTAGATGAGATGCAGGACTATTCAGTGGCCATGATGATCTATCTTCGGCATGCTTTTCCCGGAGCAAAGTTTACCGTCCTTGGTGATAGCGAACAGGCATTGTTTAAGCCGCTAGAGCTACCAGAGCAATTATTGAAACGCCTAAGTAAGACGCTGGTTGCCAAACATCCTAATCTAATTTCGTTACGACGAAGCTACAGATCGACAAAGGAGATTACGGACTTTGCTAAAGCATTGCTGCCGGATGGCGATCGGATAATGTCATTTACTCGTCATGGACAACGACCAGCGCTTCTGGTTCGTTCTTCAGTTAATGCTGTTGAACAGGCACTACAAGACAATGTTGAAAAGTATTATGAACAATATGGAACAGTTGCGGTCCTTACGAAGAATCAGGAGCAAGCCCAGCAAGCCTACCGTCAGTTACGTCGTCAATTTTCCAATGTTCATTTGCTGGATATGAACGATACAGAACTGCCGAGCGGGATCTTAGTTCTTCCCGTTTATCTGGCTAAGGGACTTGAATTTGATTCAGTGATTGTCTACGATGTTTCGCAAGCAAACCTTAAAGGTACCGATGAAATTGGAATGCTCTATACAATGGCTACTCGAGCGATGCATGATTTGACGATGATTAGTAATGGACAAGTAAGTACTGCGATTAATGAAAAAGCCAGTCGTCAGCTAACGATTGAACATGAATTAATTAGGTAAAAAAGTAGTAAAATAATTGAAAAAGCGCTTTCATTATAAATTGACTTATGTTAGTCTAGGTATGTTAGATTGATATGTGAGGAGATGTTTCGCCATGGTAAAAGACGAATACACATTAGTTTTAGTAAAACCCGATGGTGTTAAGACCCGCCATATTGGGGAAATTATTACCCGAATTGAACGAAAGGGCTACAAGATTGAAGCCTTAAAGATGATTCAACCAACTGAAGAATTACTTCGCCAACACTATGCTGATAAGGTTGATAAGCCATTCTTCCCTGAATTGCTTGAATACATGACAGAAGGGCCAATCGTGGGAATTGTTGTTTCTGGAACCAATGTTATCAAGGCAATTCACAATATGGCTGGTGCTACAAACCCAGTTGAAGCTGAATGGGGAACTATTCGTGGTGACTACGGTCGTGAATGGCCAGATGGTAACCTCCGGAATATTGTTCACACTTCCGATGAACCTTCCTCTGCTACTAAAGAAATCAAAATCTGGTTCCCAGAATTTGAATTTACGCAGGGCTAGAGTGCGAGCCAGCAAAGAACTTGCGGAAAGCTAACAATTTCTCCCGACTAGATGCTGAAAGCATCTGGGAGGGAGGTTGTTAGCTCTAGCAAGTTCCTGGCGAGCAGATCTAGACTCTGCTGCATTAGAACATGCACGCTTTGACTCGGTTGCCTAAACCATTAGCTAATCTGATAATTTCACAAAAATCTTCATAAATAAAAATGGACTGGAATTCCCAGTCCATTTTTATTTATGAAGATTTTTGTGAAATTATAGTCCTAATCGATACAAACTTGGGCTGAAACCACTATACCGCTTGAAGGCCTTAGAGAAGGTAAATTCATCTTTATAGCCAACACGATGAGCAATAGTTTGAATTGATTCATTCGTGTTTTTTAATTGTTGCTTGGCATCCTCCATTCGCAGACGAAGGAGGAATTTTTGCGGTGAAACGTTCATTTGAGTTTTGAAGAGGGTGTATAAGTAACTTCGTGAAATGTTGAGGTGGTGACAGAGGTCTTCAATATTACATGTAGAGTTCTGGTAGTGTTCTCTTAAATAGTAATTAGCAAGTTGAAGCTGCTGTTGTGCTTTGGTACTGGTCTGAGGAGCCTTATTGGGATATTCGGTTACAAGGTAGTAGAACATTTGGTAGGTGAGAGCTTCCACTAAAATATCATTAGCAAGTGAACTTGACTTTTTTAAAGTTGAAAGCAAATGACGGAGAGTGGTATAAAAGTGGCTCCCTTGAACTTGGCGTAAATAGCGCTTTTTATTCAGCTCAGACCCAGCAAGCATCGTTTTGATTTTAGTTCCAGAAATACCGATCCAAAAATACTTCCAAGGGTCTTGCCCATCTGCTTGATAGAAGCAAGGGATTCCTTTCGGTAGAATAAATAGATCACCCTTTTTTAAGGTTACCGCAGGCCGGTTAGCGGATGAAAAAGTTCCTTTACCATCCTGGATATAGTGGATGACGTAATTATCACGGACATTATTTCCCCGAAAAAAGTAATTGGGAGGACAGTTATATTGACCGATAAACAGAATGTTACTTTCAAAACTTTTTCCAGTTAAACTTTTATAATGATCGTCCATTGAAATTCTCCTTTTGCCAGAACATGGTTATTTGTCAACCAAAATTTGGTGAATATTAATTATAATAATACGATTTAGCACAATAACATGTCAATTTGTTCTTGGTTGTGGAAGCCATTATTTGCGATAGAAATGCCATGGCATAATTGACAAAATTTCAATACAATAGAATTAAATCACTGTAAGCGAATACAAATAGAGTGATCTTTAATAAACCAATTAGAGATTTAGATAAAATAAGGTTATAATTTCATTGTAAAGGCTTACAAAAAATCTAAAGGAGTTATCGCTAATGAGTATCCACGTTAATGAAGAGCACAAGTTATTCCATTTGCAAACGGCAAAGACAAGTTATATCTTCAAAATTCTGGAAAATGGGAATGCGGGACAACTATATTACGGTCCCCGGATTCCTGTAAAAAAGAATTATCCTAACCTTGCCAGTCGTGAAGAACACGATTGCACAAACACGTTAACTGTTGACCAGGGCGACTTTCAGTTGGAACTCATTAAACAGGAGTATGCCGGCCTTGGAAAAGGAGATTACCGTTATCCTGCTTACCAAATTACCTACCCAAATGGTTCGCGAACTTCAGAATTCGAATATACCGGTTACGAAGTTGCGGACGGTAAGGAACGACTTAAGAACATGCCATCAGCATTTGATGACCAGGGTGATGATTCGCAAACTCTGACAGTAACCTTCAAGGATGTGTTAGCTAATCTTGTTCTGCAACTTCATTACACCGTCTTTGAAAAAGAAGATGTCATCGTTCGGAGTGCAACCTTCATTAATCGTGGCCAAGAAGCGGTAACCCTTGATCGGGCGCTCAGTCTCCAATTAGATTTGCCAGATCATGATTATGACATGCTTCAATTCTCAGGAAGCTGGGCTCGTGAACGTCACTTAATCCGGACACCGCTCCGTTCTGGAATTCAAAGTATTGGTAGCTTACGGGTTGCTTCAAGCCACCAACAAAACCCATTCTTTGCTTTAGCCCGACCACATACTGATAACCATCAAGGAGCAGCCTTTGGGTTTAACTTTATTTATTCTGGCAACTTCATTGACTCGGTTGAGGTTGACCAATTTGACACCACTCGGGTACTAGTAGGAATTAATCCAGATGACTTTGGCTGGAAGTTAGCAAATGGGGAGAGCTTCCAAACCCCAGAAGCCGTGATGACATATACCGATAACGGGCTTAACCAAATGAGTCAGCAGTTAGGTGCCTTTTATCAAGATCACCTGATTAACCAGCATTTTGCCCACCAAGATCGGCCAATTCTGATTAACAATTGGGAAGCAACTTTCATGGACTTTAATGAAGCTAAGCTAATGAAGATTGTTGATCAAGCAGATAAGTTAGGGATCGAAATGTTTGTCCTTGATGATGGTTGGTTTGGTCACCGTGATGATGATAAGTCTAGTCTGGGTGACTGGTTTGTTGACCAAAAGAAGTTCAGCAATGGAATTAGCGGCTTTGCTGATCGAGTTCACGACAAGGGAATGAAATTTGGCCTCTGGTTTGAACCAGAAATGGTTTCGATTGATAGTAAGCTTTATGAAAAGCACCCTGATTGGATGATTGCAACTCCCGGACGTCAAGGGACTCCTGCCCGAAACCAGTTTGTCCTTGATATGACACGGCAAGAGGTTGTTAACTACTTATTCGAGCATATGAGTGCAATTATTAAACAAACGAAGCTCGACTACATTAAGTGGGACATGAACCGAAATATCACTGAAATGTACGGTGCAAAGTTACCTGCTGACCAACAGCCTGAATTCCCTCACCGGTACATTCTTGGGGTTTATCAATTGTATGCTCGGTTAACTGAGGCCTTTCCAAAGGTCCTCTTTGAATCATGTGCTTCTGGTGGTGGTCGGTTCGACCTTGGGATGATGTACTACGCTCCACAAGCTTGGTGCAGTGACGATACTGATGCTGTTGAACGGATCAAGATTCAAGATGGCACTTCATACGGGTATACCCAGAATATGTGGGGCGCCCATGTTTCAGCTGTGCCAAACGATCAAGTCGGTCGGTTAACATCGCTTGATACTCGGGCAGCAGTTGCTTACTTTGGTGACTTTGGTTACGAATTAGACATTACCAAGATGTCTGCAGATGAGCTAGCCACAATTAAGAAGCAGGTAGCTTTCTACAAGCAGTATCGGCACCTCTTCCAATTTGGAACATTCTATCGGCTTGATAACCCAGACACTGTAAGTGATAACGTTTATGACTGGCAAGTAGTAAGTGGGGATCAGAGCGAGGCAATTCTTGCCCGGTTCCAAATCCTTAATGGTGCTAATCCAGCTTACATTCGGGTATACTTTGCTGGCCTAGATCCAGAAGCTGCTTACACTGTTAATGACGGTCAGGAGCGCTTCTCTGGAGCTGAACTAATGAATGCTGGTTACTTTGTTCCACGGATTATGGACCGCACGAAGCCTGAAAAGGATCCATCAGACTTTAGCAGTCGGTTGTTCATCGCGAAGAAAGTTAAATAGGATTAACATAGTTAAAATTTAAAGATGACCCCTTTGAGTGGCAATTAACGTCACCCAAAGGGGTCATCTTTTTAATTATTCAGCGTTATTTGCTGGCCGTTAACGATAATTTTTCCAGCCGATTGGAGTGAGTTTAGTTGTCGACTTAATGTCTCTGGGGTTAATCCGAGAAAATTAGCTAAGTCCTTTTTTTTGAATGGGAGGGTAAATGAGACACTTCCTGCTCGGGTTCCTTCTTCCTTAAGGTAATCAAGAACCCGATCCTGAGCGTTCATTGAGTTTCGCCGAATGGTATTCTTCTCCGCCATTATTAAGCGCTGACCAAAATCATTTAAAAGCGTCAAGGAAAGATCTGGCGTTTCATTTAACATCTTTTGGAAATCTTGTCGGTTCATGGAACACACCAGACAATCTTCTGTAGCTTGGATGAAGTTTTCGTGATCTTTTTGGCTAAATAAATTTTCTTGTCCAGTAGAATCACCCTTTGCCAAAACACCGAGAACTGTTTCTTTGCCATCTTCGCTTAGTGAATAAATTTTGGCATGTCCCGAATCAATCACGATCATTCCATCCTGACCATCTAATGGTTGACGGATTAGACTTCCTTTTGGAAAAAAGTCCTGGTGGGAGGTGATAGTTACTAACTTCTTTTTAAGGTGAAGTGGTAAATTTTTGAAAATTGAGGCCTTACTTAGGCAGGCAACCTCAGAGTGTTTAGACAAATTAACCATCCTTTCTTGATTTAAATCAATTTAATTATACATACTTCTGCATATAATCAAAGCAACAAGTTTTGGTACTTGTTTAAATATTTAAGTTAATTATTGAACAAAGCGAGGCTATCAAAATGAAGGTTATTATTGTTGGTTGTACCCATGCCGGAACGATTACTGCTACCCAAATTTTAAAGGATCATCCAGAGACTGATGTGACTATCTATGAACGGAACGACAATGTTTCATTCTTGTCATGTGGGATCGCAGTTTACCTAAGTGGGGATGTTGGTGATCCAGACGCAATGTTCTACTCCAGTCCTGAGCAATTAAGCCAATTAGGTGCTGAAGTTCACATGCAACATAATGTTACCAGTATCGATCCCGAAACAAAGACGGTTAAGGTAACTGATTTAGTAACTGGTGAAGAAAAAGTCGACCACTACGATAAGTTAGTTGATACTACCGGTTCATGGCCAGTTATTCCGCCAATTGAGGGGGTTAACGGCGAACATGTATACTTATGCAAGAATTACCATCATGCCAAGAAACTATTTAGTGCTGCTAAGGATGCCCAACGCGTAGTTGTTATCGGTGGTGGTTATATTGGTGTTGAATTGGTTGAAGCTTATACTCGTCAAAACAAGGACGTGACACTGATTGATGGGGCACCACGGATGCTTCACAAGTACTTCGATCAGGAATATACCGACCGAATTGAACAGCAATTTAAGGAGCATGGAGCAACCCTAGCTTTTAATCAACGGGTAACTGCCTTTGAAGAACATGAGGATGGGGTAACCGTGAAAACGGATCAGGGAAGCTTTGATGCCGATATTGCGATTCTGTGTGTTGGCTTCCGACCAAACACTGATCTTCTCAAGGGCAAAGTTAAGATGCATGATAATGGAGCGATCGTAACTAACGAGTACATGCAATCATCCGATCCCGATATTTATGCTGCTGGAGATTCTACCAGTGTTCACTACAACCCAACCGGGAAGGACGCCTACATTCCGTTGGCTACTAATGCAATCCGTCAGGGAACCATGGTTGGTGTTAACATCTTTGGCAACAAGATGCGTGACATGGGAACCCAGTCTAGCTCTGGCTTGAACCTCTATGGGACGACAATGGTTTCTTCAGGTTTAACGTTAGAAAACGCTAAGGAAGCAGGAATTGATGCGGACTCAGTAACGATTGAAGATAATTACCGTCCGGAATTTATGCCAACGACTGAAAAAGTTTTGATGACCCTTGTTTGGGATAAGAAGACTCGGCAAATCATTGGTGGTCAATTGATGAGTAAGTATGATGTTGCTCAGTCAGCTGGTGTCTTATCATTATGCATTCAAGATAAGCACACCATTGATTACTTAGCTTTTGTTGACATGCTCTTCCAACCAAACTTCGATCGGCCATTTAATTATTTAAACATTTTAGCTCAAGCTGCTGTCGCTAAGGCAAATAAGTAAGAACGAGACTGGAAACTAGCACTTGTGCTTTGCTGACAACGCGAAGCAAGCCGTGATTAGACTGAAACTATTAATAATAATTAGAGTCCAGGAGAAAGCATTTTGCTTTTCCCTGGACTCTTTCTTTTGTTGGTTGTGAACTTATAAACTAGCGAAACATGTTTCACCAAATGAAACGTGTTTAATGATGACAAATGCTGTTGCATCAACACTGATAACGGTTCCAAAATAATAGTTCATCGTTTAACATATTAACCGTAAAGAGGAAATCAATAAAAATTAAGGAGCTGTTAACTATGTCAAAGCGCGATTATATTGATACTTATACATACAGTAAAGAAGAACTTCAATTTATGGTGGACTTGGGATTAAAGATTAAGGCCGCAATTAAGGATGGTTACTATCCACCGCTATTGAAGAATAAGTCATTGGGGATGATTTTCGAACAAACTTCAACCCGGACACGAAATTCAGCTGAAGCAGCAATGACTGAACTAGGGGGTCATGCATTATACCTTGCACCTGGTCAAATTCAACTTGGTGAAGGTGGTCATGAATCACTAGATGATACGGGACATGTCCTTGGTCGACTACTTGACATTATTGGTGCACGGGTTAACCGTCATTCAGAAATTATGGATCTAGGTAAGTACTCTAAAGTCCCAGTTGTTAACTTTATGAGTGATCAAAGTCACCCAACGCAGGCCCTTGGTGATTTAACCACCATTGAAGAACACCTGCCAGCTGGTAAGAAATTAGAGGATTGCAAGATTGTCTTTGTTGGCGATGCCACTCAAGTTTGTGTTTCAACAATGTACTTTGCGGTTCAAATGGGAATGCACTTTGCCCAATATGGTCCAAAGGGTAATCAGGTACCGGAAACGGATCTTAAACGAGCTCAGAAAATAGCTGAAGAGAGCGGTGCCACGATCGATATTACAGACGACGAACGGATTTTAGAGGGAGCCGACTTTATTTACACCGATGTTTGGTACGGCCTCTATGATAAAGAACTTCAAAAGGATGAATATATGAAGATTTTCTATCCGAAGTACCAAGTTAATGACGAAATGTTGGCCAAGACTAATAATCCAAGTGTTAAGTTTATGCACTGTCTTCCAGCTAGTCGGGGTGAAGAAGTTACTGATTCTGTTCTTGACGGTGAACACTCAATTGTTTGGGATCAAGCAGAAAATCGTAAGACGGCTATGCGGGCGATCTTTACTTACCTGCTAAATCCAAACATGAAAGTTGCCACAAAGGCATTGGCTGACAAGTATCAGGGTGAATTAGACGAAATGTTGGCTCATGAGCCATATCAAGCTGATAAATAGTCCGCGGTTCAAGAAGCTTAGAAGAAAGCTAGGTGGTACAAATGGATACTAAACCAAAAAAGAAATTCCGTTTGTTTGATGCCGTCTTGATGTCCGTAGTTGTTATTATGACGGTCGAGTCAGTTGCCCCTGCAGCCGCCATTGGTCCATCACAATTTTTTTGGTGGATTTTCTTACTAATATTCTTCTTTCTTCCGTATGGTTTAGTTTCTTCAGAATTAGGAACTGCCTATGCCGGTGAAGGAGGCATCTATGACTGGGTTAAACAAGCATTTCCAGCTAACTGATCATCAAAATCCCAGGAGAAGTAAAGCCCATCAACTAGGCCACCTCAGGCATTAAAACTAAAATTAACGGCACGAATATCATGTCCACGGTTAATGTAGATTGGTAGAACATCTTTCGCCCAGGCATCGTTATTACTCATCTCAACAACACGAGCAATTCCAGCTAATTTTTCTTTAGCATTTAAATATTGATCCTCATTTACGAGCATTGTTACTGGTTGAAACTGACTAATAATTTTAGCGAGCTCAGTGAATGCTTTTTGTGCTGGCTTGCCACCATTGCGCCAGTTATCTTGCCTTTCCGGCCAAATCATAAAGGATGCCCGTTGACGTTCAAACTCAGCGGTAATTCGGTAATGATCAAGTCGGGGAGTCGAATTGTTAATTATCATTTTACTGATCCTTCTTTATTTTGAATTATCTTTTTCCTTCAGGTATTTTTTTTGGAGAGATAAACTATTTCGTGGCCAGAATACACCATCAGCATACCCTTGAATATGGGAATTATTATTAGCCTTGTTAAGCCGATATTGTCCCCATGCACAGTAGAGGAGGCTTTGCTCAATGCCGATAAAATGGCGTCCCAGTTTTTTAGCTGTAACTAAACTTGAACCAGCACCCGCAAAGGGATCAAAGATTAGGTCGTCAGGATTAGAACTAGCAAGGATAACTTTGGCCATTAATTTTTCTGGCTTTTGGGTTGGGTGGTCGGTATTCTCAGGCATTGACCAATAAGGAATTGAAATGTCATCCCAAAGGTTACTGGGCATGGTATCACGAAAATTACCGGCTTTAGTTGCCTGCCAGTCTTTAGCGTGACCATCTTCCTTATATGGCGCTACCACTGGTCGTCGCTGTTTAACCTGATCAACGTTAAATACATAGTCATGGGGATTGACCGTTAAGAACCAGATGTCTTCAGAACTGTTCTTCCAGTTGGTTAGCGCGCCCCGGCCCTTTTCGCGTTGCCAAGTAATTCGATTTTTGACCGTAAAGTGTTGTTCCAATACTGGGGCGAGGACGATACTGGTTTCCCAGTCCGCAAAAACGTAGACACTAGCGTTAGGCTTTAATAGCGGCTTTAGTTTATTGATCCAGTTCTCAGTGTAACGTTGGTATTCAGCTGGCTTCATTTGCTTAAACGTCATGCCATCGTACTTTTTATTGAGGTTATACGGGGGATCGACAAGCGCAAGATCGATTGAATGACTTGGCAGTTGCTCCATTACTTGAAATGAATCGCCGTTGATCACCTTATCGGTAACCTGCTCAAGAGAAGAAGGCTTTTCCTTTTTGACTTGGATGATTTTGGCCATCACATCTGCTGGTGCCTCCGCTAAGCTAAAGTCAATCGTTTTATTGCGCTTTGATTTCACGACTCTCACTCCCGTACTAATGTTAAATCATAGTTCCATTATACAAGATCCCGTGACCTAATCTTGATTTTTCCTGGGAGAATAGCTTAAAATAGTCGGTAAATAAGTAGTGTGAGTAACAGCGAGGGATGGTTGATGAAAAGATCCCCAAAGCACGAACTGGTTACAATTAAAAATGATATTAAAGTGGCAGTGGTTCGCTGCAATTTAGGTGGTACCGCGCAGTTGATGCGTCCTATTAGTTTGAATAGCTAGTAGGGCGTTTTTAATTTAAGGAGGAAATACAATGGCTGAAGAAAAAAAGCACACAATCTTAACGGGTGACCGACCAACCGGGAAGCTTCATATTGGTCACTATGTTGGTTCGTTAAAGAACCGGGTCCGTTTACAAAATACTGGTGATTACAATACTTTTATCATGATCGCTGATCAGCAGGCATTGACTGATAATGCCCGTGATCCAGAAAAAATCCGGAAGAGTCTTCATGAAGTGGCGTTAGACTACTTGGCAGTTGGCATTGACCCTAAAAAGGCAACAATTTTTGTTCAATCACAAATTCCTGCTTTAAGTGAATTAACGATGCACTACCTTAACTTAGTAACGATTGCCCGTCTTCACCGTAATCCAACGGTTAAGACCGAAATTCAACAGAAAAAATTTGGCGAAAGTGTTCCAGCTGGCTTCTTTATTTATCCGGTAAGTCAAGCGGCAGACATTACTGCCTTTAAGGCGGATACGGTTCCGGTTGGGGATGATCAAGAACCAATGCTTGAACAGACGCGGGAAATCGTTCGGTCATTTAACCGGATTTACAATGAAGACATTCTGGTTGAACCACAAGGAGTCTTTCCGCCAAAGGGTGAAGGGCGGATTCCAGGACTTGACGGTAATGCAAAGATGAGTAAGTCACTTGGTAACGCGATCTACCTTTCAGATGATGCCGATACGGTTCAGAAGAAGGTAATGTCCATGTATACCGACCCAACACACATTAAGGTGAGCGATCCGGGTCATGTTGAAGGAAACACTGTCTTTACCTACCTTGATATTTTTGATCCGGATAAGGAAAAGGTCGCTGAATTAAAGGAACAGTACCAAGCTGGTGGTCTTGGTGACGTTAAGATCAAGCGTTACTTAAACGATGTTCTTGAAACCGAACTTGAACCAATCCGAAAGCGTCGTGAAGAATACGCAAAGAATCTTGATTACGTCGACCAAATCCTCCAAGAAGGTTCTGCCCACGCCAATGAAGTCGCTAACCAAACTCTCAAACAAGTCCGCGACGCAATTGGGATTAATTATTTTGATTAGAGTGTGAGCCGTGACGAATTAGCAACTGAGCACTAGAAAATCCCGGACGATGATTGTTTACAATCAAGGACGGGATAGCTAGGCGGAAGTTGCGGTCACGGCGAACCGATCTTGACTATGTTGCATTAGAAACGATTTCTCCTGACGAAGGCGTCTTGCGCCTATGAAGGAGTTTGTTAGCTCTAGCAAGTTCCTGGCGAACAGTTCTTGACTTTGCTGCCTAGAACGTTAGTCACATTTACCTTCAAACACGACCCATAATTGTTAGCTCCAACCCCTAACAATTATGGGTCGCTTTTTATCTGGTCAAATTTCACTAATAATCAGCCATAAAGAATAATCTTCCTTCCAATAGTTAACGGGTTCACACTCTGTTGAAGAACATGGTATTATTAAGAGGATATTAAATTTCGCTTTTTTCTAAATAAAATACAGATTATCGGAGGTGAAAATGGTGGAAGAAAACCTCGCGATTGTTGATCTTGGTTCCAATTCGACACGGATGGCAATTACCAAAATTGCACCTGATGGTCGTTTTCGTGAAATCAAACGGGTCAAAGAGAATACTCGTCTTTCAGAAGGAATGGGCCGAGAGAAAGTGCTTCAGAAAAATGCAATGGATCGAACGGTTGCTGCCTTAAAAAGATTCAAGAAAATTTATTCGACAGTGCCTAATATTCAGGTGCGGGCAATCTCAACGGCGGCAGTTCGTCAGGCAAAGAATCGTCAAGAATTCTTAAACCGGGTTGAAAATGAAGTTGGTATTCACTTGCAAGTTCTTTCGGGGAAAAAAGAAGCATATTACGATTACCTGGGTGTCATTCGAACACTCAAACTCAACCACTGTTTAATTTTAGATGTTGGTGGCGCAAGTTGTGAGTTAATCTTGGTTCAACAGCGACGGGCACGGGACCTGATTTCACTTCCCGTTGGTGCAGTTAATTTATCCGAACAATTCCATTTAGGAGGGTACGTTCGAGCAACCGACCTATTTCGGGCGCAGGTCTCAATGAATGAACGGTTGACGAAGATTCCGTGGCTTCGTTATGCTACTCGGGTACCGATTGTCCTCTTGGGTGGTGCTAACCGAACGCTCGCCCGAATGACTCGGGCATACCACCATCATGGACGGCGCCATTCTTCAGGGTCAATCCATGGATATCAATTATCGTCACGAGTTGTTTTTGCAACTTATCGGGAACTTTTGAGTAAAAATCTTGCCCAACGTAAGCGGATGCCGGGATTAGAGCCAGAACGGGCAGATATTATTGTCGGCGGAATGCTGCCACTTGTTTCGCTCCTGCAACGGAATAGTGATGGTCGGGTGATCTTTTCCGAAAGTGGTGTTCGTGAAGGAATTATCACCGAGTACGTTAACCAAAGGAAGAAACATCATGAGTAAAATGCAATGGGCACACAGCTTTTATCGGCTAACCCCTGAACAACGACGACAAATACTTGCCGACCGTTATCAGCTTTCCCGGTCGGAACAAAAATTACTTGAACAACATACAAGTAATTTAGGAAATGACTTGGTTGAAAATTACATTACTGATTACCCATTGCCAGAAGGAGTCGTTACTAACCTCTTAGTTAATGATAAAAATTATACGGTACCGCTAGTTATTGAAGAACCTTCAGTAATCGCGGCAGCTAATAATGGTGCACAACGGATAGCTAAATCTGGTGGCTTTAAGGCAGAAAAAGCTTCACGAGCACTAGTAGGACAAGTAGTTATTGAGTTGACTGGTGATCCAGAAGCTAAAATTAACTGGTTAAACGATCAGAAATCAACACTACTCGCAATTGCTAATGCTGCTCACCCATCAATGCAAAAACGGGGTGGCGGTGCTAAGCAGGTTCGCATTCGTCAAATAGGACGGTTCATTAGTATTGATTTGCTAATTGACGTTTGTCAGGCAATGGGTGCAAATACAGTTAACACGATGGCAGAAGCAGTTGCCCGTTACCTACGTAAAAATGGGGCTCATGTTGTTACCGCTATTCTCAGTAATTACGCCACGGATAGTTTGCAGACCGTAACTTGTAGTGTTGATTATGCGGAACTGGCAACGAAGCAAATGAATGGCGAAGAAGTTGCTAAGCGGATCGTCGATTTAAGCGATTTAGCTCAGGTTGATCCATACCGGGCGGCAACCCATAACAAGGGGATCATGAACGGAATTGACGCTGCGTTGCTTGCAAGTGGAAATGATTGGCGGGCAATTGAAAGCGGCGTCCACGCTTACGCCAGTCATGATGGTCAGTATCGCGGCCTTAGTACATGGCAAATTAGTGATAACCACCTCGAAGGGAAATTAACTCTGCCCATGCCAGTCGGTGTGGTTGGTGGTTCAATTGGGTTGAATCCTTTAACAAGACTCAATTACCATTTGAGCGGCATTCAGACTGCTCAAGAACTAGCGGCTGTGATTACTAGTTTAGGATTAGCGCAGAATCTAGCAGCAATTCGTGCATTGGCTACTACCGGGATTCAAGCAGGCCATATGAAACTTCAATACCGTTCCTTAGCAATTAGCGTTGGCGCAAAACAATCAGAAATCGAACAACTAGTAAAAGAACTTCGGCAGCAACCACATGTTGACCGTGAAGTCGCTCGACAATTATTAGCGACATTACGAAAGGAGTCCACAAATGAGTGAAGAACAAGCAATCAAGTTAAATGATGAAAATAAAGCCCTCCTTGATCAGGTTAATGAACTGTATCCAGAGGGGTCAGTCTTTGTTCAATTTAAGGGCAAGCGAGCTGGGTACGTTCGCCATGACCAAGCTACCCAGCAAACGATTCCGGGTGCTTTGGTAATTTTAGTAACTGATTTAACGGAACCAAACTATACCGCTTCTCACGAACTGCTTCACCTATTAATGCTTCTTCGGGGATTCCCACAAATTTTCTTCCAGCTTTCCCTAGGTGATCGTGAGCTTGACGAGCAAATGATGATCATGTCGACAGATTTGTACAACGTTGCAATGCACCGGGTTGTGGTTGCGGAACAACGGAAGCATGGCTTCATTAACGATCGGGTAGAAGAAGAGTATCTTAAGGGGGTTGAACATACGTTAACTCCTGAAAGTGAGGATGATGACGAGCGGGCTTTACGGCTATTAACCTTGCTTGATGCATTAGTGTTCTTTGGCGACCACTTGGCAAAATACGAGGGGCGCTTACAGGACAATTATCCTAAGGCACTGGCAGCTGCTAAAAAGATATATGCTGAAATTACTAAAAAACCAATAAAGAACGCTTTTGATATGTGGCGATCAATCGTTAAAGTTTATTCCTTATATGATCAGCAAATGGAGGAATGGGGACTTCCAGCACTAAATAACGATAAGTTTACGACTCTTTCGCCGGTATTAAGTGAACGTCAACTGCGCCTTGAAGTTCGTCAGGTATTTGAAATCTTTAATTCCGGAATGAAGGATCGTAAAACCGGAAAGCCTGCCTATGTTGGTCTTCGCCGGAATATCGGTCAAAATTCATTTACTACTGCTAAGCATTCGCCAGAAGAGTTTAAGCAGATTTATGATCAACCCGTAAAGGAATTTTTAGAACAAAATCATATTCCATATATCATAAGGAAGTAATTTAATGGAACACGCAGTACAGCAATTATTTGATAACGCTCAACAGATTGTCTTTTTAACCGGAGCTGGAGTTTCAACCGCCTCGGGAATTCCGGATTTTCGTTCTGCAAATGGTTTGTATACCAAGGACCGGAATGCGGAGTATTACTTAAGTCACCGTTATTTTGTCAGTGATCCAGAAGGATTTTATCAGTTTTGCAAGAAAAATTTATATTTTCCTGATGCTAAGCCCAACGTTATTCACCAAAAACAGGCAGCCTTAACACAACAAGATCGGGCTACGGTAATTACCCAAAACATTGACAACCTGTACGAAGAAGCAGGAACTAAGCACTTGATTGATTTTCACGGGAACCTTTTTAATGTTTACTGTGAAAAGTGTCATGAAACTGTTCCGGTAGACGAATATTTAAGGAGTCGGCTTCACCAAAAGGATGGTGGGGCACTGCGTCCTGATATTGTTCTTTACGATGAGGGAATTAAGCAGGAAAACATTATTAATTCCGTTCGGGCGATGCAACAGGCAGATCTGGTTGTCATTGTTGGGACTTCAATGAAAGTTTACCCATTTGCCGGACTTCTTGAGTACCGAAATCCAACCGCAAAGGTAGTGGCGGTTAATCAGGAAGCCCTTCAGTTACCGTGTGATTTTGAAATGATCCAAACTGATGCAACTGAGTTCTTCAAGGAATTACAAGTAAAATAAAAAATGAAGCTGCCGTGCGCAAATCAACAAGACAAAACGCAAACTAGCAGCTTCTTTTTATTGAAATAAGGTAATTAATTGAAGTAGATCACTTTGCCAGCGACCTTAAATGGCATCCCCTGATAACGTTTTTCATTACCACTCTTCTTTAGTGAAAATACGTTCCGAATAGTCTTTGTAGTTAATGACATTTTGATCGCTCCTTTCATTTTTGGACACTCATTGTTTCCACTTTCAAGATATCATGAACAATCCCAGAATGGAACAACTCTAAGAAGACGTCTCATTTCTAAAAAGACTATTTTTGTATATTTTGCGTGGAATTAGCGGTAATTGTGCATAAAAGTGATGAGGACGGCAATTAATCGCCAGGATTAATGAGTATAGATTTATTTTTGCAAAAATAAGAAATCGCTGAGAATCTAAGGGAGGGAAAATAGATGAAGATTACAATAGGACTGACAACATGGACTGAGCACCCAGCGTTAATCAATAATGAACAACGACCAGTGACGTTAAACGAATACGCACAGCACCTGCCAACGGTTGAGCTTGATACTTTTTTCTATGCATTGCCCCAAATGGCAACGATTCAGAACTGGCTTTCCCAAGTGCCAAGTGAGTTTCAGTTCATCGTTAAAGCCCATCAAGGAATGACTCTCCATCAGCGGAATCAGGAAAAAGGGGAATTAGCCTTATTATTTCAGCAGTACCGACGAACGATTGCTCCATTGATTGCTACTGGACAGTTGAAAACAATTCTTTTTCAATTTCCACCGTACTTTGATGCGGAAGTAAAGGATATCGAATATTTGAAGCTGGTTCGTGACTGGCTGGGTGATTTACCAATTGCAATCGAACTCCGTAACAATTCGTGGTATCGGCCGGGAGTGGTTAATTCGCTAGTCTCATATTGCCAAGATCTGCAATTTACCCTAGTTGCTGCGGATGAACCACATGATACAGTCACGTCCGTTCCGTTCTATCTCGCAACGACAAATCCTAAACTAGCAATGATTAGGTTACATGGTCGTAATAGAAAGGGCTGGGATAACGCGGGAAAAGAATGGCGGAAGACGCGGACGCTTTATCGTTATACGCAAGAAGAACTAACCGATTTCGCTCAAAAAATTAATCAGGTTAATCCCCAACCACAGGAACTTTGCGTAATCTTTAATAATAATTCTGGCGGGGATGCCGCACCTAATGCTCTTCAACTGCAAAAGTTAATGGGAGTTAAATTTAACGGTCTTGCCCCGCGAGATCCTCAACAACTTGATCTCTTTTGAGGTTGGAGTGGATTGCGGATAATGCTATACTAAAGATTAATTAAAAAATTAGGAATTAATAAGAAAGAGGGGCCTCATATGGCTGAACAAAAACCAACTTATTACATTACAACGCCAATTTACTATCCATCTGGTAAATTACATATTGGTAATACATATACGACCGTTGCTTGTGACGCTGAAGCACGTTATAAGCGGTTAATGGGCTATGATGTTTTCTACTTAACCGGAACTGATGAACACGGGTTAAAGATCGAACAGAAAGCTGAAAAACTAGGCAAACAGCCACAAGAATACGTGGATGAAATGGCTGCCGGAATTAAGAAGCTTTGGAAGACAATGGAAATCACTAATGATAAGTTTATTCGGACAACGGATGACTATCATGAGAAGGCTGTCCAAAAAATCTTCCAAAAGTTTGTTGACCAGGGCGACATTTATAAGGGTAAATATAAGGGATGGTATTCAGTTGATGATGAAGAATACTTCACTGAAAGCCAGTTAGCTGAAGTTTACCGTGATGACAATGGTAATGTAATTGGGGGGAAGGCTCCTTCTGGTCACGAAGTTCAACTGGTTGAAGAAGAATCATACTTCTTCAAGATGAGCAAGTATTCTGACTGGTTGATGAACTATTATAAAGAACACCCTGACTTTATTGAACCGCACACTCGGGTTAACGAAATGGTTAACAACTTCTTAAAGCCGGGACTTGAAGACCTTGCCGTTACTCGGACCTCCTTTAACTGGGGGGTTAAGGTTCCTAATGATCCAAAGCACGTCGTTTACGTTTGGATTGATGCTTTATCCAACTATATTACTGCTTTAGGGTATGGTTCTGATGATGACAGTCTCTTTAAGAAGTACTGGCCAGCTGATGTTCACATGGTAGGAAAAGAAATTGTTCGTTTCCATACGATTTATTGGCCAATCATGCTTCATGCTCTTGGGTTGCCATTGCCAAAGCATGTTATCGGTCACGGCTGGTTGACAATGAAAGACGGGAAGATGTCTAAGTCAAAGGGAAACGTCATTTATCCTGAAACGTTGGTTAACCGTTACGGCCTGGACGCTACCCGTTACTACCTCTTAAAGGCAATGCCATTTGGAAATGATGGGGTCTTCAGTCCAGAAGACTTTGTTGATAAGGTTAATTACGATCTAGCTAATGATCTGGGGAACTTACTGAACCGGACCGTTGCCATGATTAATAAGTATCAAGACGGTAAGCTGGTTGCTCAAAATGATGCCACAACTGAATATGATGCTGATCTTGAACAAACTGCCGCAAATGCAATTGCTGAATTTAAAGCGGAAATGGATCAAGTTCACTTTGCCGATGCTTTGTCAGCAGTGTGGAAGTTAGTTTCTCGAGCTAATAAGTACATTGATGAAACTGAACCATGGGTATTAGCTAAGGACGAGAGTAAGAAGGCGGAGTTATCTGATGTTATGACTCATCTCGCCAAGAGCTTACGGGTAATTGCGGCACTGATCCAGCCAATAATGACTCACGCGCCAAAGGAAATTATTACCCAGCTCGGTCTTGAAGGAACGAACCTTGAATTGACTGACTTACAATTTAACGATTTCCCTGAAACTGCCCAAGTAGTTGCTAAGGGAACGCCAATTTTCCCTCGACTTGATGTTAAGGAAGAAGTAGAGTTCATTAAGAGTCAAATGAGTGCTAATCAAAAGCAAAAGGGACGTAAAGCAATGGAACAAGCAAAGAAAGAAGCGCAAAAAGCAATGAGTGAAGAAGAAACAACTGGTAAGAAGCAAATTCGGATTGATGTTTTTGATAAGGTCGAATTAAAGGTTGCCCAAATTACTTCAGCAGGTCATGTTGAAGGGGCAGATAAGCTGTTAAAGTTCCACATGGATGATGGGACTGAAGAAGGCCGGCAAATTCTTTCGGGAATTGCTAAATGGTATCCGGATCCAGCCGTTCTTGTTGGTAAGAAGGTCCTGATCGTTGCTAATTTGAAGCCACGGAAGATGCGTGGAGAAGTTAGTCAAGGAATGCTTCTGTCCGCGGAAAAGGATGGTAACGTAACCGTTGTGACTGTTCCAGATTCACTCGTTCCTGGAATGGGTGTTGAATAATCGGGTTACCCAATGAGTAAACAACATAAAAACTGGCGTCAAGTTTATGATTCGCATACGCATCTAAACGATGACGCCTTTTATGATGATGTTCCAGCATTTGAGGCTCGGGCTGCCCATTATGGAGTTACCCAAATGAATATTGTGGGTTCAAATACCGTCTTGAATGAGCGGGCAATTAAACTTGCTCATGAATACGATAATCTTCACGCAATTATCGGCTGGCACCCAGAAGATATTCGTTCATATACCGATCAGGCTGAGAAAAAATTAATTGAGCAACTGCGGGATCCCCTAGTTGTGGGAATTGGTGAAATTGGGTTAGATTACTTTAATGACCAAAAATCGCCCCATGATCGTCAGCAGGAAATTTTTGCTCGGCAGCTAGAAATTGCTCGCCAATTGAAGCTTCCGGTTTCAATCCATGTCCGGGACGCTCTTGAAGATGCTTATGCAATTCTCCGTAATTCTCATATTGCTGAGTTTGGCGGGGTAATGCATAGTTTTAATGGTTCGCCTGAAATGGCAGAAAAGTTCATGGAGTTAGGGATGGCAATCTCGTTTAGCGGGGTTGTTAGTTTCAAAACGGCTGAAGAAGTTCACCGAGCTGCATTAGCGGTCCCGCTAGATCGGTTGATGGTTGAAACCGATGCCCCTTATCTAACACCAATTCCTTACCGGGGAAAAGAAAATGAGCCCGGCTTTACTAAGTTTGTGGTTGACGCAATTGCAAGGCTAAAGAATGTTGATCCAGAATTGGTTGCTTACAAAACTTTTCATAATGCTGAAAGACTATTTTTAACGAAGAGAGAGCCAAATGAAGAAAATTAAAGAAGTAATTGTTGTTGAAGGAAAGGACGATACGAAGCAAATCTTAAAAGCAGTTAACGCCGATACCTATGAGACAAATGGCTCGGCATTATCGACAGTTGATATTGCTCGGTTGAAAAAGCTTCAGGAAACACGAGGATTAATCGTGTTTACCGATCCTGACTTTAATGGCGAACGAATCCGTAAAATGATCAGCAACGCAATTCCCGGGGTTAAACATGCCTTTATTCGTCGTGATCAAGGAGTTCCTGAATTTAAGGGAAGTCTTGGCGTTGAGCATGCCACACCTGAAGTGATCAGGGGCGCCCTAGAGAACCTTTATACTCAAGGAACAGTAGCGGATGCCGAGATTACTAGCACTGATTTAAAAACAGCTGGTTTAACCGGAAAACAAAATTCTCGTTACCGGCGTGAGCGTCTTGGTCAGATCCTCGGGATTGGCTACGGAAACGGTAAGCAGCTTTTAAAACGGTTGAATATGTTTCAAATTCGTCGACAAGACTTTGAAGATGCAGTTCATCAATTGGATCAGGAGGAAGCAAAATGAGTGAGTCAACACAAATCGGTAGCCGAAAAACGACCCGTTCAATTCTGAACGAATATGGCCTTCACGCCAAGAAGGGGTTTGGTCAGAACTTCCTGACTGATCCGGCAATTCTTCAGCGAATTGTTGAGGCCGCTGCGGTTACAAATGCAGACAACGTGATTGAGATTGGCCCCGGAATCGGGGCATTGACTGAAAAGTTAGCGCAAGCTGCTGGCCAGGTAGTTGCCGTTGAAATTGATCAAGATTTAATTCCTGTTTTAGAGAAAACGTTGGCTTCTTACGATAATGTGACGGTGATTAATCAGGATATCTTAAAGGCCAATTTACCAGAATTAATTCAACAACGGTTTACCGACCCAACCAAACCGATTAAGGTGGTTGCTAACCTACCGTATTACATTACCAGTCCAATCCTGATGAACCTGCTGGCTAGTCCGGTAGAGTGGTCATCAATTACGGTTATGATGCAAAAGGAGGTTGCCCAGCGGCTTACCGCTAAACCGGGAACAAAACAGTATGGTGCTTTAACCCTGGCAATCGAATATCAGATGGATGCAGAGGTTGCCTTTAACGTTTCTCGTCATTCATTTATTCCAGCGCCAAACGTTGATTCAGCAATTGTGGTTCTTAAGCAACGTCAGCAGCCGTTAACAACTAAGCCCTTTGATAAGCAAAAATTAATGGGCTTTATTCGGGGATGCTTTGCTCACCGGCGGAAGAGTCTCTGGAATAATTTACAAACTGTCATTGGTAAAGACGAAAATATAAAAGCAAAAATGACAAAAGTTTTGGAAAAAATCGAGATCTCACCACAACTTAGGCCAGAAAAGCTGACCTTAGCCCAGTTTATCAACCTTTTGAATGCCCTTCATCAAGAAAAATTAATTTAAAATACGATTGAATTATTACTGAACTTGTGTTAAAATTTTGACTTTTATGCTAAATGAGCGTATAGTTCAGCCTGTGAGGTGAGATGTGTGGCTAAAAGTATTTTAGAGATTAAACAAGAACTTGAGGGTCGCGTTGGTCAACGAGTTCTAGTAACTGCTCAAGCAGGCCGGAAGCGTATTGCTAAGCATCATGGAGTACTTAGTAAAACCTATCCAGCAATTTTTGTCGTTCACGTTAATGAAGGACAAGGACAAATTAGCCGGATCACTTACAGTTATACTGATCTCTTAACACAAAATATCTCGATTGATTTCGAAGATGAAGAAGCACAAGCATAAAACAATGAAGAGTCGTGATAAGAGTCACTAAAGACTTTTATCACGGCTTTTTTTAAATCTCCTAACTTCTTTCCCAGCTTTCTCTCTGCTATAATCAAAGTAACTATTTGACTAAACGGGGAGGTGTTCTGAATGCTGATCACTGAAAAAGCACCGGCAAAGCTTAACTTAAGCTTAGATTCGCCGATGAGATACCTCGATGGGATGCCAAAATGGGATATGGTAATGGTTTCTGTTGATCTGGCTGACTATGTTTCAATTGAAATTGATGACCGACCGGGAAACATTAAAGTATATACGGATAGTAGTTTTCTTCCCAACGATCAACGGAATCTTGCATTTCAGGCTGCCAATATTTTACGTAATCGGTTCCACCATCGGGAAGCATTAACAATTAATATTAAAAAACACATTCCGGTTGCTGCGGGATTAGGCGGCGGTTCTTCTGATGCTGCCGCAGTATTGCGAATTTTGAACTCAGCCTGGGAACTAGGTCTTTCATTAGAAGAATTAGCACGGTTGTCACTTTCAATTGATTCAGATGTTCCGTATTGTGTATATGGCAAGCTGGCTCACGTAACTGAACATGGTGAAAAAATTGAATTATTACCGCCACAGCCTCATTACTGGGTGGTAATTGCTAAGCAGCAGATTAGCGTGTCAACTCCACAAATATTGCGGCAAATTGATTATACACAGATTGACCACTTAAATAATTCGCTGTTACTCCAAAGTTTCCGGGATGGCGATTGGCAAACGGCAACCAAGTATATGGGAAATGTTCTGGAACCACTAACAATGCGTTATTACCCGGAAATTAAGCGATTAAAGGATAAGATGCTTGCTTTGGGGGCGGATGTTGCACAGATGAGCGGGACTGGACCATCAGTTTTTGCAATTTGCCATACCGAATCACGAGCACGACGGGTTCAAAATGGAATCCGGGGCTTTTGTCGGAACGCTAATATTGTTACTTTGCTATAAATTTACTAGCTGGGTTTTTCTAATGCTGAAGAAAAGTCCAGTTATTTTAATAAACATTAAGTAAAAGACGAACATTTATGTTAAAATCAAAGGCAATTAATACTTTTGGAGGATTAGATATGAAGGTTAGACGTAGTAACCGCCTTGTCGATATGACAAGGTACTTGATGGAACACCCCCGTTCCCTCGTTTCACTCAAATTCTTTGGGGAACGGTATGATTCTGCTAAGTCTTCAATTAGCGAAGACCTTAGCATTATTCGCCATACTTTCCACTCTTGGGGAATGGGACGACTGGAAACAATCCCTGGGGCAAGTGGTGGTGCTGTATTAACGCCATTTTATTCAAAAGAAAATGCCGAAAAAGCCATTGCTGACCTTGTCGATGCGGTGAGTGATGATACCCGGCTGCTACCTGGAGATTATGTTTACCTTTCAGACTTAATTGGTCGGCCAGATATTTTACGCCGGGTTGGTCGGTTAATTGCCACCCAATATGTTGATCAAGATGTTGATGTTATTATGACGGTTGAGACTAAGGGAATCCCGATTGCGCAAAGTGCTGCCATGTATTTAAATAAGCCGTTTGTAATTGTACGGAATAGCTCGCATATCACTGAAGGGCCAACCGTGAGCGTTAACTATGTTTCTGGTTCTGTAAAACGAATTAAGAAGATGGAGTTATCACGACGAACCCTTTCAGCGGGAGCAAACGTGGTGGTTGTTGATGACTTTATGAAGGGTGGCGGAACCCTGAACGGGATGAAGTCACTGATCAAGGAATTCGACGCTAACTTAGTCGGAATGACTGTCTTGGCTGAGGGTGAAGTTACTGGTAAACGATTAGTAGATAACTGTACATCTTTGATTAAGGTTAATGCGGTGGACGATGAGAAAAAGACAATCCAAGCCGGGCCAGGAAGCTTTATTAAAGATGTTTTTGAGAAGGAGTAAAGTAGCAAAATGAAGCGGAATGCGATTATTTTAGCAGCCGGCAAGGGAACCCGGATGCGGTCAAAGTTATATAAGGTCTTACATAAGGTATGTGGAAAGACGATGGTGGAACATGTTGTCGGTCAACTTGAAAAAGCTGATATTGAAAATATTATTACCATTGTTGGATTCGGTGCCGAAAAGGTTGAAGAGGTTGTTGGTGACCGGACTAAGTTTGCCTTACAAAATGAACAGTTGGGGACTGGGCATGCGGTAATGCAGGCAAAGGATCTTTTAGCGAACGAAGACGGTGAAACCATTGTTGTGAGTGGGGACACGCCTTTATTTACTGCTGATACCTTTAAGAAGTTATTTGAATACCACGAACAACGTCATGCTGCTGCAACGATTCTTACATCTGTAGCACCTGACCCAACAGGTTATGGCCGAATTGTTCGCAATGACGTGGGGATCGTAGAACGAATTGTGGAACAAAAGGATGCTACGCCAGAAGAACAAGCAATTCATGAAATTAATACGGGTGTTTACTGCTTTGATAATAAGAAACTCTTTGCAGCTTTAAAGAATATCAATAATGATAATGCTCAAGGGGAATACTACCTTACTGATGTGATTGAGATCTTGAAGAATGAACAAGAGATCGTTACTGCATACAAGATGTCGGATTTCGATGAGTCAATGGGAGTTAATGATCGGGTTGCCCTTGCTCGCGCTAACAAGATTATGCGTAAACGGATTAACACTAAGTTGATGGAATCTGGGGTTACAATGTTGGATCCAGAAACAACCTACATTGATGACGGTGTCCAAATCGGCCAAGATACGGTTATTGAAGGTGGAGTGGTTATTAAGGGGAAGACCACAATTGGTAATGAATGCTATATCAGTGCCCATTCACGAATTGAAGATTCTACTATTCATGATGGGGTAACCATTACTTCGTCAACCCTTCAAGAAGCCGAAATGCATGATGGTAGTGATATTGGACCTAATAGTCATCTTCGGCCAGCTGCTGAAATTGGCAAGAACGTTCATATTGGTAATTTCTGCGAAGTCAAGAAAGCCTTTATTGGTGAAGAAACTAAGGTTGGTCATTTAACTTACATTGGAAATGCTACTCTTGGCAAGGATATCAATGTTGGCTGTGGGGTTGTCTTTGTTAATTACGATGGTAAGAATAAACACCATACTAATGTTGGCGACCATGCCTTCATCGGTAGCAACAGTAACTTGGTTGCTCCAGTTAATTTGGCTGCCAATGCATTTGTTGCAGCGGGCTCCACAATTACGGACAATGTTGAAGAATATGATATGGCAATTGCCCGGGCACGTCAGGTTAACAAGGAAAATTACGCTAAGAAATTGCCTTGGTAAGTTTTCTACTCTTGCTTTTTGTGTGGCAAATTTATATCATTAAAGTGTTGGTATAATAATGTTTGTCGCACACATAATTTTTATTAAAGGGACTGGAGATTAATTTTCCGGTTTCCCAGTTTTGAATTAATCCAGTGGAGGATGCAATGACTACTAATCATTATTTTGACCCTAAGTTGAAGATTTTTGCTTTGAATTCAAACCGCCCACTTGCCGAAAAGATCGCTGAACACGTTGGCGTTGAACTGGGTAAGTTGTCCGTTGACCGTTTTAGTGATGGTGAAATTCAAATTAACATTGAAGAAAGTGTTCGTGGTGATAATGTTTACGTTATCCAATCTACCTCAGCACCCGTTAATGATAATTTAATGGAACTATTGATTATGGTTGACGCTTTACGTCGTGCTAGTGCAAAGACCATCAATGTGGTAATTCCTTACTATGGTTATGCACGTCAGGACCGGAAAGCACGTAGTCGGGAACCAATTACTGCTAAGCTAGTAGCAAATATGTTACAAAATTCTGGTGTTGATCGGGTAATTGCCTTAGACCTTCATGCTGCTCAAATTCAAGGGTTCTTTGATATTCCAGTTGATCACTTGATGGGAGCACCATTATTGGCTGAATACTTTATTAAAGAAGGCGTTGCTCAAGATGCTGTTGTAATTTCACCAGATCATGGTGGGGTTACTCGTGCACGAGCATTAGCTGAATTCTTAAAGTCACCGATTGCGATCATTGATAAGCGTCGTCCACGAGCAAACGTCGCTCAAATTATGAACATCATTGGGGACGTTAAGGGTAAAAAGTGTATCATGATTGATGACATGATTGATACTGCTGGAACTATTACCTTGGGAGCCCAAGCCTTAATTGATGCCGGGGCAAAAGAAGTTTATGCTTCCTGTACCCATGCAGTACTTTCAGGTCCAGCGATCGAACGGTTAGATAATTCGCCAATTAAAGAGGTTGTTGTGACTGATTCAATCCAGCTGCCAAAGGAAAAGCAAATTGACAAGATTAAGCAGGTGTCAGTTGCCCCACTTATTGGTGCTGCTATTAAACGAATTAACGAAAACCGGCCAGTTAGTCCGTTATTTAAGAAAGTATTTAAGAGCGCGGAACTTTAATTATATAGAGAGCTTGATTCCCGCGATTAAATTTAGTAAATTTGAAAATTATCGGTAATAGTTAGAAGGGAGCGTGACAGAAGTCATTTATGACTTCGTTTTCACGCCCCCGCGAGCGCAAATAGGGTTCCAGAGTTCGGTTATACCGGACACTGGAACCCATTTGCGTACCGCGCTGTTCGTATTTGAACTTGGTAAAAGTACTTATGTCACAGTTCCTTCTTCATTTTTAACGATATTCTTAAGAGCAAGGCCGAGAAGAGTAGTAGTGAACTCAGCATGGTATAATTATTGGTGGAGAAAAAGGAGGAGTAATTATGACAGTAAATAAGTTCTTCAGGAATGTTTCTGTAGGTGCTGCTGCACTGACCCTTGTTCTAACGTTAGCCGGATGCGGTAATAGTCAATCGGCTAGTTCTACGAAGAGCTCATCTGCCAATAGCAGTACTCAGTCGTCTGAAAATGATTCAACTAAGGCGGTTCGTTCGGCTAACCGTTCAATTCGGAATAATAACTTTCAAGCAGCATACGATAATTTAACTAACACCAATAATCGTTCAAATGAAGCTAATAATTTGAAGGATGATTTACAAAATTATCTAACTGCTAAGCGTGCATATGATAATGGCGATTACCAAACTGCCTCTAACAGTTTGAAACCATTAAAGTCTACCAGCACGGCAATGCGTGATGCTTATACGACGCTTCAATCTAAGATTAACAAGAAGCAAAATGCTAAGGCCACAACAAGTTCCTCTTCTAGTCAGCGGATCGCAAATCAACAAGCATCTGCTAAGACAAGTGATAGTGTTGTCGAAGCCTTTGCAAATAAGATGGGCTTTACAGGTGAAAAGGGGTATTCAATTATTCCAACATCTGCTAATGGTAGTGTTTATAAGTTAGAAGTTCGGCAAAATAATAGCGATAATACTGTTTCCAATATGATTGGAATTTATCAGTACAACAGCCAAACTGGTGCGGTTACCAAATTACAATAAGACATGTGCAATGAGAGTGTGACAGAAGCCATTTATGACTTCGTAGTCATGCCCTGGCGAGCAACAATCGGTCTCTAGCGTTCTGCTTTACCAGAATGTTAGAGACCATTATTGTATCGCCTATTAGTTTTTCATATAGGTAATAGGAATTACGCTACAACTTCTTTTATTTCAGGCGGGTGAAGATAAATGTGTACAGTATTAACTCTAGATCAGGAAAAATTAGTTGGCCGGACCATGGACTTTCCACCCCGGACACCATGGCGATTAACGTTTTTACCAGCTGGTTATCGCTGGTGTCCCGCAAGTAAAGAACAACCAATTGAAGATCGCTATGCTATTTTGGGCGGGATGCGACTTGTTAATAACCACTACCTAATTGGTGACGGAATTAATGATCGGGGACTGGTTTGTGCTGAACTCTTTTTCCCGGTAGCGGCGAGTTATGAGCAAGCCCATTCCGGCAAGCTAACATTAACCCCACAGGACTTTATCCACTGGGTTTTAGCAAGCCATGCTACGGTGCGAGAAGTGATTGCTGATTTAGAAAATATTAGTGTTGTAAGGGAACGGTGGTTTGATGGGGTGCAATACCCGTTTCACTGGCTATTAATGGATTCAACAGGGACTTATGGAATTGAGCCGTTAGCTGGTCAGCTGGTAGTGTTTAAAAATGCAGTTGGTGCATACACCAATACCCCAGCTTATCCGGCCCAGCTAGAGAAGCTAAACCACTATCTTGGCAATGATTCAGGCGCTCAATTTACAGCGCAAACAAAGGCTGGTTTAGTTGACAAAAATTCTCAAATTACTGGTCGCAATTCAAGTGACCGCTTTATTTTGGCAGCTCAGGCGCGTTGGGGAAGCAAAGTATCAACAGTTGACGGATTAAGGTCCTTTCTTCAATCTGTAACAATCCCGAAAAATGATCAACACCCGCATAACTATACCCATTATCAAGCAATTATTAACCAACAAACTGGTGAATACCGCTTCTATAATCAAATGACTGGTAAAGTGACAAAAGATAATATAAATGAACATGCTCAAGAAAAAGAAATTCAGCGGTTTGAATAGAAAAATACCCACGGAAGAGCGACAGAAGCCATTTATTGCTTCGTTTTCTCACTCCTCCGTGGGTATTTTCAACTTTGCTTAATGTAAAACGTACTTTTCGACTGCTTTACCAACCCCATCGTTATTATTAGTGTCGGTAATTACATCAGCGACCGCTTTAGTTTCGGGAACGGCATTTCCCATTGCTACACCAATTCCAGCATATTCAATCATTGAATTATCATTTTGGGCATTTCCAAGAGCCATCACTTCGTCCTGCTTGATACCAAGCTCTTCGCTCAATGCTTTAAGGGTACTTCCCTTGCTTGCCCGGTGGTTAATAATTTCTAGGTAGAAGTCTTCACTACGAATAACCGTGAACCGGCTACCAAACTCCTGAATAAATTTAGCTTGAACTTGATCCAACTCTTCTTTATCGCCTAACATCATTCCCTTTGCAAGGACATACTGATCTTGCGTATGTGCCATTTCATCAAGCGAACGAACACGGACAGGCATACTTACTAGGTCGGATTCGTGGATCGTCCACGGACTAAGGTCACGGTTAGTCGTGTAGATATAATCACGAGATTCAAATTGTGATTTGACATTGTTCTTAGTACAGAAGGATTGCCAGTCAATATAATCGTCAAAGGATAACGTATAGTTAACAAGGACCCGTTCATTAGTTGATTGGGCGAGAGCACCGTTGAAACTAATGACGTATTCGTCATCCTGGTGATTTAAGCCAAGTTCTGTAAGGTACGCGTTAACGCCAGTCATTGGCCGACCAGTACAGAGAACAACTTTAACCCCTTGTTGCTTTGCGGCTTCGAGGGCTTCTTTAGTTTTAGGGGTAATTTGTCGTTGGTCATTAATCAGGGTTGCGTCAATATCAATTGCTACTAGTTTAATGGTCATTGTTTATGCTCCTTTGGGTTAATAATGTGGTTGTTTTGAATATAACTTTGAAATTCTTCATAGATTGGCTCAAAGATTTCAATATCTTGGTGTTCGTTAAGCATTTCTTTAGGAAAGAAGAATCGTTGGTCCCCAGCTTCTTTGCCAGAAACACTTGCCACAAGCGTGCTAACTTGTGACAGTTCGATTAAGTTGCCGTTTGGCTGGATCAATTCAATTTGAGTTTGCGGGTTTGAATTTTGCGGATTATAAGTATCGTAAGGAAGCTTAAAACTATCATTAACAGCGGTGTAATAGTCACTATTGAACCCTGCCGTTTGGATTAGTTTCCGCAACTTTGGCAAAAGCGGCTTGGATTTCTCATCGTACAAGGCAGATTTCAGTGGTCGCCGGTTAAGGAATCTTCTGGCGAGATCATTGAGAATTTCATCTCGTGAGTGAGTCCAATGATTAAAGTAGGTAGTAAGGACACCATCATCAAGCGCAAGGTAGTCGTCTAACGTGAACCGATTGTTAAAAAATGGCATCAGCATATAAGGGGTGAATTCTGGTTCAAATTCACTAGGGTGCTGATAAATATACTTGGCCCGTTTTAAAAGGTGGTCAAGGATTACTTCCATTGAACGAGAAACGGGGTGGAAGTATATTTGGAGATACATTTGTAACCGACTAATAATATAATCTTCAACCGCATGCATTCCTGAAATATCAAAGGCAATCCCGCTTTTGATGGGCCGCATCATGAGAAGAACCCGGTCAAGGTCGAATTTTCCGTAATTAGTTCCGGTATAGTAGGAATCCCGTTGTAAATAATCCATTCGGTCTGCATCAACTTGACTGGAAATCATTTGGACAACTTGAGGGTTATGGTAAGTGTGATCAATTACGCTCGCAACTTCTTCCGGAAAAGTTGGGGAAACCCGGCTTAGAATCTGGTTAACGTTGGTTGACGAGCTAGTAATAATTTCCCGGGTAATTGCCTCGTGATCCGTGTGAAAAATGTGTTCGAAAGTGTGGGAATAGGAGCCGTGACCAAGATCGTGCAAGAGAGCGGCACAAAGCGCAACGGGACGTTCCCGGTCGTCCCAGAGACCATCACCAGGTTTGCGAGTTGGGTAATTTCTCTGGAACCTGTTGCACATTCTTCGTGTGATTTCGTAAACCCCTAAACAGTGACCAAACCGGGAATGTTCCGCGCCGTGAAAAGTGAGCGAGGAAGTCCCTAATTGTTTGATTCGCCGTAATCGCTGGAACTCTGGAGTATTAATTAAGTCGAGCAGGATCTGATTATCGACAATGATTTGCCCATGAATCGGGTCCCGAAAGACTTTTTCTTTAGCTAATTGTTCATCCTGAAAGGACATTTACTTATTCCTCCCCCTGAAGGCGTTCTTGAAGACGGGTGATTGTTGATAGTTCTTGACCAAGGTATTGGATAAATTCCTGTGACCACATTGCTTGCCGTAATTGTTGTTCTCCGCGGTCCCTAAAAACATTTAACAGGCGTTGCCTAGCGTCTTCAAGGCTTAATGGCTTGCCAAGCAGTTCTTCGAGGGTGGTCATTGATGTTGGCCAAATATCCGGAAAGTGCCATTTATTTTCTTCATCCTGTAGTCCCTTGGTATAGAAATCGCGAATTACTTCACCCCGTAACATTTGAGGGCCATTAACGCTGAGGTATAGCATCACAACTACTCCCGATTTGTTCCGACGTTGGGACATCCCGCCAATTTTTTGCCCATTAACGCTAAGATCAAAGGTTCCGGGGCAGTATGAATGAGTGATTTCTCCGGTTTTAATTGTTAATTCAGGGCAGGCAGCATTAACCATATCAGTCATTACTTGGTAGGCTTCATCAATTTTAAGCTCACCGCCGATGACGTGCCACGGCAGAAAAATGGAAAAGTTGAGGATTCCAGAGTCACTGGCGACGGCGAGCCCGCCTGAATTACGAATAAAATAGTGCAGTCCTTTATTAGAAAGGTAGTTTAATGCAGTAGAAAGGTGGGGAAGTCGTTGATCCTTTAACCCTAAAATGATCGTGTCCTCTAGGGTCCAGAAATGAAGAACTGGGGACGGTAATTGATCACTAGCGCGGAGGATCGCATTGGTATATGTAAACGAAGAAAGATTATTTGCTGGTTTTAATGGTTGGTCAAAGATTTCGACGTGTTGGTTTGAAATATTAATCATAGTTACTTCTTCTTTTCTATAAATACTGGTATTATTTAACAATTTCATTATACTAAACTAGGTTGAATAATAACATTCGGAGACGTTATAATCAGGGCAAGATACTTAATAAACGGGAGGTCCTTAATATCAAACGCGTAGTGCCAGTCCATATTCAATTAACGACCACGATGGAACAAGATGGTCAGCGTGACCAATACCATTTTGACGAACAGGGACAATTTGTTGAATTAAATGGTAAGTATTATCTTCGCTATCAGGAACATCAAGACGGAACAACTACTCCGGTTCAATTCCGCCTTGGAACAGACCAACTTCATTTAAGACGAAGCGGCATCCGGGAAACAGACTTTGAATTTCAATTATCAGCACCGACAAAAACTCGTTACCGAACAGAATACGGGATTATCGGAATGCTGGTTACAACAAACCGATTAGCGGTAGAATTTGATCCGCAAGATGTTAATGGATCAATTGATTTGGAATACCAATTGACTGCGAATGAACAATTAATTGGAACTTACCAAGTTCAATTGCAATTTGCGGCCTAGCATTGTATACTGTAATTTAGACTTTTGAAGGGATGTGCACCAATTTGGATTTAAAGATTTTTGACGGCCAAGACAAATCAGAACTTTCAATGATCGAAGTTGCCCACGCTATTCTCGCACACCACGGCGAAGCAATGGCATTTGTTGATTTAACTAATGAAGTTCAACAATACCTTGGTAAGAGTGATGAAGAGATTCGTGAACGACTTTCCCAGTTTTACACTGATTTGAACATTGACGGCAGTTTTATCTCCCTCGGTGATAACACTTGGGGTCTACGTGCATGGTACCCATACGAATCAATCGACGAAGCAACCGTTGGTGAAAATGAAGATGACGAAGAGGACGATCGTCCAAAGACAAAGCGTCGTAAGGTTAACGCCTTCTTAGCTGACTCTAATTCTGATGATGATGTTATTGATTATGATAACGATGATCCTGAAGATGAAGATCTTGACGATCAGGATGATGACGATAACACAGATTATGATGATGACGACGATGATGACGATTACAGCGATGATGATGGCCTTGATGACGGTATTGAAGGTCAATTATCTGAGTTGCAAGACGACGATGACGATGATGACGAAGAATAATTTTTAATATTTTGTTCTTGACTATCTGATGCCGAGCCTGTATTATCTTTCTTGGGCGCCTGTGAATTACAGGTAATCGTTCGTTAAAATGTTGGCTCCCTGTTTCAGTAGAAATGGGGAGTCTTTTCTATTTACTAACCCCATTAAAAAACAAAAAGGAGAAAATTACGCGATGACTAAATACATTTTTGTAACCGGTGGAGTTGTATCATCACTAGGCAAGGGAATTGTTGCTGCTTCCCTAGGTCGCCTGTTAAAGAACCGTGGCTTAAAGGTTGCCATTCAAAAATTTGATCCATACATTAACGTTGATCCGGGAACTATGAGTCCATACCAACACGGTGAAGTTTTTGTTACTGATGATGGAACTGAAACTGATTTGGATTTAGGTCATTATGAACGGTTTATTGACAACGACTTAAACAAGTACTCAAACGTTACAACCGGGAAGATTTATTCTGAAGTACTGCGGAAGGAACGTCGTGGTGATTACTTAGGACGGACTGTTCAAGTTATTCCCCACATTACTAACGCAATCAAGGATAAGATTAAGCGTGCGGGTGAAAGTACTGACGCTGAAGTTGTTATTACCGAAATTGGTGGGACTGTTGGTGATATTGAATCACAACCATTTATGGAAGCTATTCGGCAAATGAAGGAAGAAGTCGGGGATGACAATGTTTTATACATCCACACGACTCTAGTTCCATATCTTCGTGCAGCTGGTGAAATGAAGACCAAGCCAACCCAGCACAGTGTTCGTGAATTACGTGGTCTGGGAATTCAGCCAAACATCCTGGTTGTTCGGACCGAAAAGCCAATCACCGATGAAATGCGGACCAAGATCGCCCTATTCTGTGATGTTGATCCTAAGGCCGTAATTGAATCAATGGATGTAAATACGCTCTACGAAATTCCATTGAACCTTCAAAAACAAGGGATGGATCAATTAGTGGTTGATCACTTTGGTCTTGATTGTCCAGTTGCTGACATGCGGGAATGGACTGATATGGTAAACCACATCGAAAATGACTTGAAGAAGACCGTTAAGATTGCCATGGTTGGTAAGTACACTGACTTACAAGATGCGTACATCTCCGTTAACGAAGCTCTTCGTCATGCTGGTTACCCTGTTGATGCTAAGGTTGATATTGATCACTTTAATGCTGAAAACATTAATTCAGATAATGTTGCTGATACCCTTAAGGATTATGATGGGATCCTTGTTCCAGGTGGTTTCGGTAGCCGGGGAATTGAAGGAATGATTACTGCAATTAAGTATGCTCGTGAAAACGATGTTCCTTACTTGGGAATCTGCCTTGGGATGCAAACCGCATGTATTGAATTTGCCCGTGATGTTCTTGGTTACAAGGATGCAAACTCAACTGAATTTGATCCAAATACTGAGCACAACATTATTGACTTGATGTCTGATCAGGAAGACGTTGAAGATATGGGAGGTACTCAACGGTTAGGTGCTTACCCATGTAAGCTGAAGCCAGGAACTGTTGCAGCTGCAGCTTACGATAACCAAAAGATGATTAGTCAGCGGCACCGTCATCGTTACGAATTTAACAATGATTACCGTCAAGAGATGGAAGATCACGGCCTGGTTGTTTCTGGTGTTAATCCTGACCGGAACTTAGTTGAAGTTGTTGAATTACCAGAGAAGAAATTCTTTGTTGCTGCTCAATATCACCCAGAATTTAAGTCACGGCCAAACCACCCAGAAGGTTTATTTAAGGCATTTGTTAAGGCTGCCGTTGAAAATAAGAATAATTAATTTCTTTTAACTGCTCTCAGGATAGGGATGTGAATTATAACTTATCTTGAGAGCTTTTTTTGCGGAAAAACGGCCTTCAAAATTGTTTAAGATTGCCTGCAAAAGGTTGTAATTTGTTAAATTATTAATTATTATGGTTATTGATTGTTTTGTTTGAGAAACAAACAATGTTTAGCTAAAATTAAATTAAAAATATTATAAAATCATAGAAATTTTAAGTGAGGAAACACGGACATGAAAAGAATGATCATTCAAGGAGGAAACCGACTCTCGGGCGAAGTTACGATCGGTGGTGCCAAGAACAGTACTGTTGCTTTGATCCCAGCAGCAATTTTAGCTGATACTCCAGTTGAATTTGATACTGTTCCAGATATCTTGGATGTTCACAACTTAATGATCATCTTGGAATCGATGAACGTTAAATCATCATTCACTCACGGATTTTTGGAAATCGATCCGACTCAGATCATTGAAGCTGAACTTCCAAGTAAGGCAATTAAGAGTTTGCGGGCTTCTTATTACTTTATGGGTGCTCTTTTAGGACGCTTCCATCGGGCAACGTTAACATTCCCTGGTGGGGACAATATTGGACCACGACCAATTGATCAGCACTTGAAGGCATTTAAGGCATTAGGTGCTTCTGTTAGTGAAAACAACGGAACTGTTCATTTGGATGCACCAAATGGCCTCCACGGTACACGGATTTTCTTAGATATGGTATCAGTTGGGGCAACAATTAACACCATTTTAGCTTCTGTTCGCGCAGAAGGAACAACCGTGATTGAAAACGCTGCGAAAGAACCGGAAATTATTGATTTAGCAACGTTCTTAAATAACATGGGTGCCCAAATTCGTGGTGCTGGAACGGACACAATTCGGATTAACGGGGTAGATACTTTACAATCAATGAACACCCATACCATCATTGCTGACCGGATTGAATCCGGAACCTACTTAGCAATGGCAGCGGCGGTTGGTGATGGCGTAATGGTTCATAACGTCATTCCAGAACACCTAGAATCATTTACTAGCAAGATGATTGAAATGGGTGTCGACTTGCAAATTGATAGCGATAAGATCTATGTTCCTCGGGTTAAGCAACTCAAAGCAATTCACGTTAAGACGATGCCATTTCCTGGATTTGCAACTGACCTGCAACAACCACTCACGCCATTGATGTCACTTGCGGAAGGTGATAGTACGGTTGTTGATACAATTTACCCAAAGCGGGTTAAGCATATCCCAGAATTACAAAAGATGGGAATGAAGATTGAAGCACGTGACGGAATGATCGTTATTAAGCATACTGATCAGCTTCATGGTGCGGAAGTTTCTGCTGGAGAAATTCGGGCTGGAGCTTCATTAACAATTGCCGGCTTGATGGCAGAAGGCACAACGGTCATTAACAATGCTGGAAATATCCTTCGTGGTTATGACCGAATCGTTTGGAAGCTAAACCGGTTAGGCGCAAAAGTATCTATCGAAGACGATAGCTCAGTAAAAATCTAATTAGTCTATTGCATCGATAATGGATCCGTGTTATTCTGTTAGGGTTGATTATCTATGTTTCAGGCAATGATTCATGGCAAAAGGAGCGTAATAAATTATGAAACAAGGAATTCATCCAGATTATCATCCAGTAGTATTCCAAGATGCATCTACTGGTTACAAGTTTCTCTCAGGTTCTACTGTAACCTCAAGCGAAACTATCAAGTGGGAAGACGGTAACGAATACCCATTAGTACGGGTTGAAGTTACTTCTGATTCACACCCATTCTACACTGGTAAGCAAAAGTTTACCCAAGCAGATGGTGCTGTGGACAAGTTCAACAAGAAGTACGGTCTCAAGTAAGACATACTTATTCAATTATAAAGGCGTTGGGAGTTCCCAACGCCTTTTTTCTTTAAAATCAGAAATTAGATCAGCCAAAGTAACACTGCGGTAGGTATAATAAAACTAGTTTTTAAAAGGAATGATGATTAGATGATTCGTCGCTTAATAAAGATAATAATGAAGCTAAATAACTGCTCGTTTTTTCGGGTAGTTCGTCAGACATTATCAATGCTATTTCCATTTGCATTACTTGGTTCATTTTCCCAGATGATATACCGAACCTTTCTTAGTCAAGATGGCCTGTTTTACAATGTAGCTTACCTTGGTGTGTGGGTTCCAGAATGGATCATGACAAATCTACAAGCCGCCTTTATAGGAGTTAGTAAGATTACGTTTAACCTGTTTGGAATTTTGGTTGCCTATGCTGCTGCCAAATACACTGCAAGGATCTATCATCGTGATTCACAACTAGCCGGGGCAACGGGAATTATCGTTATTCTGATTATTGCTTTTCGCTATGATCACGCACCAGTGGATCGAGCAATTGCCTTCAATTGGCGTCTCCTCGGAACACAGAGTTTATTGATTGCCTTGATTGTGGGGTACGCGATTGGACAAATCTATCACTGGTTAGGAATCGAACGCAACTTTCAGAAGACCAACCAAATTATTAGTGTTCGTGAACGATCACTGTATGCAATGAAGCCGTTGGTAACCTCCGTTATATTAGCAATTATTTTTACTTATATTTTGAACTTTAGCTGGTTAAGTAAAGTATTACGGGGTGTTTATTCCCAAATGGTAACAGTCGGCCACAATAATCAAGGAATTCTCCTGACAATTGCTGGAACTACTTTGGTAACAATTTTTGACTGGTTAGGGTTAGGGAATGTTGCTAACTCTGGAGCAATCTTAAGCGGCGGACCGTTTGCTAGTAACCTGAGCTATGCTTTGCGGCATGGTTCCTCGTGGAATGTTCCTTATCCATTCTTTGGTGGTTCGTTGTATAATTCATTTGCTAATTTTGGTGGCAACGGATTGTTACTTGCTCTTACAGTGGCGATTATTATTACTTCACGAAGTCAGGGACAACACCAAGTTGCTCGAAGGACGCTGTTACCAACACTTTTTAATTCGGAATACGCAGCGATGATTGGTTTGCCGATTATAATGAACCCGCTCTACCTCCTGCCAATTTTAATATTACCAATTGTCAATATATTAATTGCTGCGGGAGCAATTGCAATTCATTTAATCCCACCAACTCCATATCCTGTTCTGGTAGGGACGCCAGGGCCACTGATTAGCTTTGTTGCTAGCAATGGTAATTGGTGGGTACTGATTTTTACATTAGCGCTATTCGTCTTGGATGTATGGTGTTTCATTCCATTTGTTAAAATTATTGATCATTTTGATAAAGAGCTATACTTAGACTCCTCGGAGGTGGACTACTATGGTTAAAAGAGAAGGAAGTCTCCGTAAAAAAAGTCGTCGCATCCTAATATCAATCATTATTGTTTTAGTTTTGATTGCCTTACCAACTTATTTTTGGATGAAGCATACCAACCGCTATCTAGCTCTTCAAGAAAAGTCACGAATGTCCCCAGTAATTATGGTCCCTGGTAGTTCTGCAACGAAAGAACGGTTTAACCAGTTGATTGAGTTATTGAATAAGAATACTGATAAAAAGCATAGTGTTTTGAAGTTGGAAGTATATAACAGTGGCAAGATTAGTTATAACGGGACGATTGCCCGAAATGATAATGAACCGTTTATTATTATTAGTTTTGAAAATAATAAAGACGGTCTTTCAAACATCAAAAAACAGGCAGCAATGTTAAATGATGCGTTTGATGAATTAACTGATCAGTATTACTTTAATAACTTTAAGGCGTTTGGTCATTCAAATGGTGGGTTAATCTGGACATATTGGTTAGAACACTATTACGCTAACTATCAGGATAGTATTAAAATTAAAAGTTTAATGACTCTGGGAACACCATATAACTTTGCTGAAAAGTCGATTCAAACGCCTACTCAAATGTTCACGGAATTAATAAAGTATCGTGATAAGCTGCCAAAAACATTAAATGTCTTTTCCATTGCCGGGACGGAAAATTATGATTCTGATGGTTTGGTTCCAGAAGAAAGTGTTCAAGCAGGAAAGTATATTTTTCAAAAACAGGTTGCTCATTATACGGCGATGACAGTAACCGGTGATGAGGCGCAACACTCTGATTTGCCCCAAAATAAGCAAATCGTTAAGATGATTGAGGAGTACCTCCTTGATGGCCGAAATCCAAATAATCCAGTAAATAGGAACGACGGAAGTAGGAAGAACAGTGATAATTAAAGTTTCTGTTCAAAAAATGGAAAACAAGTTATACTATGTCTATCTAATTGAACGAGAGGGATAAGTAGGATGAAACAACAAAAAAAATCACGGGGATGGCTACGGTGGACCGCGGTAGTGATCTTGCTATTAATTGCGGTAGTTCTCATCTTTAACCAACAGATTAAGTATTACTTAACAGAAAGTTATCGACCGCAGATTACTCGTCAAGCAATTAAGGAGAACCAAAGTAAGCAAAGCAGTGCTAACTATGATTATAGCAATGCACAGGATCTAAGCTTACAGACCGTTGCAAGGGCACGAGCAAAGAAACAACCAATTAACATTATTGGTGAGATTACTGTACCAGCAATTGATATGACGATTCCGATTGCTAATGGTGTTGATAACACAACGTTAGCTTTAGCAGCCGGAACGTTACGGCCAAACATGAAGATGGGGGAAGGTAATTATGCGTTGGCTGGTCATAATATGGCTAACGGCAGTAAGGTCCTTTTCTCTCCCCTGTATTCTAAATCTAAGGTTGGTCAAAAAGTGTACATTACTGACTTGAAGAATGTTTATGAGTACAAGATTTACGAACGGAAGATTATTTCGCCTTCACAGGTTGAAGTAGTAGATAATACTAAGAACAAGATTATTACTCTGATTACCTGTGATGAGACCGGTGCTCACCGACTAATGGTTCGCGGTAGCTTTGTTAAGAAGATGCCATTTAATGAAGCACCACAGCAAGTACAACATAATTTCAGCAGTAAGTATACGACAGGAAGAAAGTCATAAATAAAAGGATGCATGATAGGAATCGTTAATGATTTCTATCATGCATCCTTTTAATTTTTCGAGAACCTTGAGCTAATGGCGGTTCTACTGTAACTTAGTCAAGAACTGCTCGCCAGGAACTTGCTAGAGCTAACACGTCCTACTGCAACTTAGTCAAAATGCGTTCAGCCTAAGCTCCCTCAAGATAACGAACTCTCTCCCAGGCGCAAGTCGCCTTCGTCGAGAGAAATCGTTATCATCCGGGAGCTCTTTACGGCTTCACGCTCTGCTGGCTCGCACTCTACTTTAAACGTGCTTCGTCCGAGTTTCCTATAGCTAGCAACCTCCTTCCTAGGCGCAAGTCGCCTTCGTCAGGAGAAATTGCTAGCTTTCCAGAAACTCTTTGGGACGAAGGCACTCTACTTTTCAACCTTTTTTGCTTCATCCATTGCCTTCATTAGTGAAGGGTTCTTTGAATGGCAGTCCTTGATCATTTGGTAATCTTCTTCGTTTAATTCAACAACGTACTTTGTCATAATAATTGCCTCGCTTTCCATAAATCGTAACTATACTATACCACAAGAAATAAGCAATACTTGGTGGAAATTTATTGGGTTTTAATTTCGTGACTTAGTTTCTTCAACCAGAACGGGAGAGCCTCAGCAAGGCTGTGGTAAGTATCTTCAAAGCGATGGGTATACCAAGGATCGGGAATTACTGTGCCTTCTTTTCCCGGAACAATGTCGTATACCTGGTAGATCTTATAACGATCAATCGCTGGAGCCATTCGCAAGAGGTTGCGTTTATTCATATCGTCCATGCAGACAATATAGTCAGCGGAGTCAAAGTCAGCCTTTGTAATGGGACGGGAAACCAGGCCACTGGGATCTAAGTGATGGTGACGCATTGTTTTTTGTGCACCGGGCTGAGGAGAATTGCCTTCTTCTTCATTGCTAGTGGCCGCGGAGTCAATTACAATTTGGTCGCTTAAATGTTCTTGAGCAACCATTTGGCGGAACATTGCCTCTGCCATTGGGGAACGACAGATATTGCCGAGACAGACAAAAATAATCTTCATTTTAACCACCTCATAGTTATCTTTCCTTTCATCATACCGGATTTGCTAATTTTTTGCTAAATTAGTGATTTAAGTGTCGCTCTTAAATGATCAATTTGATATTATAATTGTTACTAAAAAATAATAGAGGAGGAAGAGAAATGGTAGCGACAATTATTGTTATTGTAATTATTGTGTTACTAGTTGCTCTTTATGCTGGCCTGTACAACGGTCTAGTACAATTACGGACTCATGCTCAGGAGTCCTGGAGTCAAATTGATGTTCAGCTCCAACGACGGAATGACTTAATTCCTAACTTGGTTTCAACGGTTAAGGGGTACAGTAAATACGAAGCAAGCACCTTAGAGAAGGTTACCCAGTTACGGAGCCAGTTAGAAAATGTTCCAGATGATGATCACGCACAAAAAATGGCGGTTTCTAATGAATTGACAGGAACGTTACGCTCCTTATTTGCGGTTGCTGAAAATTACCCTGACTTGAAGGCTAGTACCCAGTACCAATCATTAATGGAAGAGTTAAGCAACACTGAAAATAAGATTGCTTATTCTCGGCAACTCTACAATTCAACGGTTGCTAACTTGGATGCTAAGATTCAATCATTCCCAAGTAACATTGTTGCCAAAATTCATCATTTTAAGCAGATGGATTACCTTCAAGTGCCAAAGGAAGCAAAAGAAGTGCCAAAGGTTTCGTTTGATAATTAGGTGATGCCTAATGTTATACCAACAAATAGCTAAAAATAAGCGAAAAACAATTTTTGTTTTGACCGGGTTCTTAATTCTTGTAGCACTAATTGGTGCAGCAATTGGTTACCTATTTGCAGGGACAGCAGTAGGAGGAATTATAATTGCCGGAGTTCTGGCAGTAATTTATATGTCGGTCATGGTTAGTCAATCAACTGATGTAGTGATGAATATGAATAATGCCCAAGAAATTCATTCGGCACAGGAAGCACCTAAACTCTGGCATGTCGTTGAAGATATGGCAATGGTTGCTCAGGTTCCGATGCCGCGAGTATTCATCATTGACGATCCAAGCCCCAATGCGTTTGCTACGGGAAATGATCCCCATCACTCTGCGGTTGCCGCAACGACAGGTCTTCTTCAAATAATGAACCGGGAAGAACTAGAGGGCGTGATGGGACACGAAATGAGTCACGTGCGCAACTATGATATTCGCCTTCAAACGATCGCACTCGCTCTTTCAGCAGCGATTACGGCTTTAGTTAATTTTGCCGGTAATTTCTGGTGGTTTGGTGGTGGGCGGAGTTCGGATGACGACGATGATAGTGCAATTGGTATTTTTGCCATCATTGGTTCGATTTTGTTAATTATCTTGGCCCCGTTAGCTGCTTCAATTGCGCAAATGGCATTATCGCGTAATCGAGAGTATTTAGCGGATGCAGGGGCTGTAGAGTTAACACGGAACCCTCATGGCCTGATTAGTGCGTTACAGAAACTGCAAAATGCGCAGCCAATGAAGAACGTTGCTCCAAGCAGTTCATCACTCTATATTAGTGATCCAGAACTTAACCGCCGTCACAAACGATTTGCGCATCTCTTTGACACCCACCCGCCCCTAGATGAACGGATTGCACGATTAGAGGAAATGTAGGTATTTAGAGTTTTATTCATACAAGTAACCATGGCGACCTTATTCAGTTTAGGATAAGGTCGCTTTTTTGTGGTCAATCAAGCTCTAAGTAGCTGACTCGTACTCTAATAGTGTGATATACTTAATAAGCTAGACTTAGATATAGGAGATAGAGGAGCTTTTCCATGAAAATGAAATTGGCCGAAATTGCGAAGGCAATCGGCGCAGAAAACAATATTGAACAATGGAAAGATGTTGAAATTACAAGTGTCGCCTTTGATAGTCGACAGCTTGATTCAGGAGCATTATTTATTCCACTTCAAGGAGCCCAAGATGGCCACCAATATGTTGAGAGCGCTTTTGCAAACGGCGCAGTTGCAACTCTATGGGCAAGTGATCACGATGTAACAACGACAGATGACCAACCAATTCTTGTCGTTGATGATCCGCTTGAATCATTACAGCAGTTAAGTAAGTACTACTTACATAAAATTAACCCAATCGTTGTTGCGGTTACGGGAAGTAATGGTAAAACAACTACTAAGGATATGACAGCTTCAATCCTCAGTACCCAATTGAACGTTACAAAGACCCACGCGAACTTCAATAATGAGATTGGGGTACCGGTAACCCTTTTGAATATGGAGTCCAGTAACGAAGTTGTTGTAGTTGAAATGGGGATGGATCGCCCTGGTCAGCTTGACTTCTTGAGTAAGTTAGTATCCCCTGATTTTGCAGTAATAACAATGATTGGCGAAGCCCATATCGAGTTCTTTGGGACACGCGACAAGATTGCTGATGCAAAGATGGAGATTGTTCATGGCTTAAAAGAAGATGGAACTTTCATTTTTAATGGTGATGAACCATTGCTTCAAGAACGCGTAGCTAATGTCGAACAACGCAGGGTTACATTTGGTCGTCAATTAACCGATGATTTCTACGCAACGAGTGTTAAACAGCACGAGACTTCAATCGACTTTAAGGTTAACGAATGGCCAGATGAGGAATTCACAATTCCAATGGTTGGTGAATACAATGTTAACAATGCATTAGCCGCAATTGCAGTTGGTAAACAGCTTCACATTACGCCAGCGCACATTAAGAACGCATTGAAAAATGTTGAATTAACCGAAAATCGTGCAGAGTGGGTCGACGGTGCTCAAGGGGAGAAAATTCTGAGTGATGTTTACAATTCTAACCCGACAGCTGCTAAGCAAGTATTAAAGACGATTGAGGAATTGCCAACAACTGGTAAGCGGATTGTCGTTTTGGGTGATATGCTTGAATTGGGGGATGCCTCAGCACGCCTTCATGCTAGTTTAGCCGCTAACATTGATCCGAAAAAGATCGAAGAAGTTTACCTTGTCGGTTCAGAAATGGAAAATCTTCGAAATGCCTTAGAAGAGCAGGATTATCCTGCTTCAGCAATTCACCATTATTCCACGACTGAATTAGACAAGCTAGTAGCAGATTTACAAGCAACGATTAATGATAATGATCTCGTATTATTAAAGGCTAGCCACGGGATTCATTTAGAAAAAGTTTTAGCAGAATTAACAATAAAATAAAGTGTAAGACCAGCCGACAGACAGTGCTTGTTCAGTCGGCTGGTAATTTTTAGGAGGACCATATTGAAGTTTAGTGAATTAGGATTGTCAGATAGTTTATTAAAGGCAATCAAACGGAGTGGTTATGAAGAAGCAACACCGATTCAAGAACAAACCATTCCAATGGTATTAAAGGGACAAGACGTAATTGGTCAAGCACAGACAGGTACGGGGAAAACCGCTGCGTTTGGGTTGCCAATTATTGAACACGTTGATACGGATAACCCTAATATCCAGGCAATTATCATTTCACCAACTCGGGAATTAGCGATCCAAACTCAAGAAGAACTATTCCGTTTGGGGAAAGATAAGCATGTCCGGGTGCAGGTTGTATACGGTGGAGCTGATATTCGTCGCCAAATTCGAAACTTAAAGCAACACCCGCAAATCCTTGTGGGGACGCCGGGACGACTCCGTGATCACTTGAACCGCCATACGGTGAAATTAGATCATATTAAGACATTAGTGCTCGATGAAGCGGATGAAATGCTGAATATGGGATTTTTGGATGATATTGAAGTAATTATCAACCAAACACCTGCTGAGCGGCAAACGCTCTTATTCTCCGCTACAATGCCACCAGAGATTAAGAAGATCGGGGTTAAGTTCATGACTGACCCGACAATGGTACGGATTAAAGCGAAGGAATTAACAACTGATTTAGTTGATCAATATTACGTAAAAGCTAGGGACTACGAAAAGTTCGATATTATGACTCGGCTGATTGATGTTCAGGATCCTGACCTTACCATTGTTTTTGGTCGGACTAAGCGTCGGGTTGACGAATTATCACGGGGACTGGTTGCTCGGGGTTATAATGCAGCCGGAATCCATGGTGATCTAAGTCAGGATCGGCGAACTAAGATCATGAAGCAATTCAAACGTGGTGAACTGGATATCCTTGTTGCAACCGATGTGGCAGCGCGAGGATTAGATATTTCCGGAGTAACCCACGTATACAACTACGATATTCCGTCAGATCCGGACAGCTATGTTCACCGGATTGGGCGGACTGGTCGTGCCGGACATCATGGTGTTTCTTTAACATTTGTTACGCCAAATGAAATGGATTACCTGCGTGAAATCGAAAAATTAACCCGGGTTCGGATGCTCCCATTAAAGCCACCAACGGCCGAAGAAGCATTTAAGGGGCAAGTTGCTAGTGCCTTTAATGATATTGATGAGCTGATTTCCCAAGACTCCACGGAACGGTACCAAGAGTCTGCAGAGAAGTTATTAGCAACCCACAATGCTACTGATTTGGTTGCTGCGTTACTGAACGAAATGACCAAGGAACCAGCCAGTGATGTGCCAGTTAAAATCACACCAGAACGGCCATTGCCACGGCGGAATCACCGTAATGGACGCTCAGGACATGGTTATCGTGGTCCACGAGATCATCGCCATAATAACTATGGTCACCGTCGGCATAACAACGGTGGTCGGAGTCGTTCCCGGCGTCATGATAATCATGGTAGTAATCATTCTAGTCGACATGCGTTTAATATCCGTCATCGGGAAGATTAGACTAACTGAGATTTAATATTTAAAGCAATTCAGAGATTTAGTTAAACTGATATCTCTGAATTGTTTTTTTATTTAGGACTAATTGATAGTAAGCAAAGTTAATTGCTTATAAGTTACCAATAAGTTAAACTAATTGTGTAGTAATTTTGAAAAAATTTTTCGATTTACTAATCAGGAAAATGTTTATCAAAAGGAAATGAAATATAGGATAATCGATTGCTTTACGAAGAAAGTATAAATTAACTATTAGTTTATTGACTGATAGTATGATTAGTTAATCATAAGTAACTAATTTTGGAGTAAGTAATCGATTTTGTTGTAGTTAACAATTAGGGGAGGATATTCAATGGTATCAAAGAATAACCGGAAATTAATTGCAAGCAAGAATCGGAAGAACGAAAAGCAACGGTTTGGCTTACGAAAGTTAAATGTTGGTGTTGCTTCTGTCCTTTTAGGGGTAACTTTCAGTGTATATGGCGGTGGACAGCTAGTCGCTCACGCTGATACTACTAATGCCGGCGATCAGGCAGCTGACACCCAGAAAACCAATGAGGGGGGGTCATCCTTAGTTGATCAGAAGCAGGTTACTTTGACCGCTAAGACTGACCAAGCCACAACTGAATCATCAGCTAAGACAACGACACCTGCACAATCTGGTGATCAAACTACTGCTCAAGCGCAAACAAAGACTGAAGAACAGACAAGTGTTGATGCGAAGACAGATGCTTCTGATAGTGCCAAGACGCAAACAAATGCTGATAAGCAGGCAGCTACTGAATCAAAGACCGACCAAACTTCTGAAGATCAAGTTGCTAAGGCAAATAACGATCAGGCCACTTCAGTAAAGAAGGCAACAGCTGACGATAATGCTTCAACCACTGTTAAGGATCAATCAACCACGACTGATCAAACAGCTGTAAAGGATGAAGAAAGCAATGACGCCAAGGCAAACGATGACAAGACCACTAACTTAAGTCTTACTAAGGGAAGCGTTCTTAAGGCCCAAGCAGCGAAGGCTTCCTTAGTGCAAACAAAGGCGGCTACTAACGATGAAGATACGGTAACCGTTAATACTGCCCAAGAATTGATTGATGAAATTCAAAAGGGAACTGCTACGACTATTAATATTGGGAAAGATATTGATCTAGGAGAAAAGACCAATAGTAATTGGACTAATACTAATATTTCCAATAAGCGGAATATTACCATTCAATCTACGGGTGATAACCACTATACAATTGACTTTAACGGTTATGGCTTCAACATGTACAGTAATGATTATGGAGTTACTTTCAAAGACTTAGACTTATATGGTAGAAGCTATTTCGGTATTATTAGAAGTGCTGGTTCATATACCTTTGATAACGTTAACTACACTGGGTCACAATTAATTTATACTGATTCTGGGTATAACACGACAGTTAACTTTGAGGGTAATGTTACTGCTAAATCAGTAGGTTCATATACCAGTCCGCTAAATAATAAGTCTCAGTCCAGCCAGGGTGGCAATAATCAACAGGTAATTCAATTTGCTGCTGGAACGAACACAATTAACTTCAATTCTGGTAGTAATGTCACCTTAACTACTACTAACTCGAATGTTCTTGAAGTTGATGCTGGAACAACAGCGATTAACGTTAAGAATGGTGCCCAAGTTTCTTTAAACCCACATACTCAAAATAATCCAGAACACCTTAATGGAATGAGTATGGATGGTATTGCCCGAGGGATTGCTTCAAACGGTAATACTACTTTGAACATTGAGCAGGGTGGTAACCTAGATATTAATTTGAAGGATAATTCTGAAGATAAGTATCACTCTGGTGCACTTTTCTTAAATTCAGGTGCAACGCTTAATGTTAATGGTAATTTGAACATTAATTCTGATGGTACACCATTTTACAGATCAAGTGGGATGGATGATCCGGTATACATCAATGGTAATGCCACCATCAATGTAGATGGTGGTTCATTCAAGGTCAATGCTACTAACATGGGTGATTACAAGGGTTCAGTTATTACTTCAAACGGTAATTCAAAGATCGCCATTAGTCACCATGGTACCTTTGATGTAACTGGCGATGGTGCCCAAGCTACTGGTATATCACTTGGTAGTGGTAGTACCTTCACTTCAAAACAACCAGAATTATTTAACATTTCAATGCCAGATGGTGCCACTGCAATTAAGAACGGTAAAGTCCAATTTACTGGTGTAAAGACTTCAGCTGATGGTCAACCAATCGGTGAAATCGACATTACTTATGCTAGTGATGGTACTCCAACTGTCACTAAGGTAACTAGTTACGATGAAGCTACAACTACAGAAACTAGAACTGCTGGAAATAATGCTAAAAACAAGATTAATTTAGTTGCTGCTGGTGAAGAAGTTAACCTTTCTGGCGTTAAGTTTGTTAAGAATACTGACGGCACATACACCATGAGTGGTAGTGCTAATACCGCTGATAAGAAGGGCGCTTATGTTTATATTTCAGTAAATGGTCAAGTTCATCGAGTTGCTCCAACAGATTCACAAACTCTTTGGACTGCGAATGAAACAGGTGACCCAACATCAACCGCTGAACCATATTCTGCTAAAACAGATGCTAACGGTAACTTCTCTGTAAACCTTGGTAAGTTAAATGATGGTGACCAAGTTTCTGTATATGCTGCTAAGGACTTTGTTAAGGCTGATACTCAAGGGCCAAAGTCAGTTAACGACTGGATGGCGGATTCTTACAAGACTGAATTGCAAGACTTAGTTAACGAAGCACCAACAATTAAAGCTTCAACTAACTTCAAGTCAGCTGGCACAGATGAGCAAACAGCATATACTAATGCAATCACAAACGGCCAAGATGTATTAAATAATTCAGCTGCTACTTCAGACCAAATTCAAGATGCAATTACTAAAATTACTACCGCTAAGAGTGGCTTAAATGGTGATCTTAATAGTGCAAAGCAGGCTCTTCAGGATGCTGTGAATGCTGCACCAGCCACCGAAAAAACGGCAGCATATTACAATGCCGATTCTGCAAAGCAAAAGGCATATAAAGCTGCAATTACTGCAGGTAGTGATGCTCTAAAGGCACAAAACCCAACAGTAGATAGTCTTACTGACGCACTAAAGGCAATCAATACAGCCAAGGATGCTTTAGACGGTCAAGCAACTAACAAGAGTGATTTACAGAATCTTGTAGATGCTTCTGCTAATGTTAAAAAGAGTAATAACTACACTAATGCCGATCAAACCGTTAAGACTGCTTACGATAATGCAGTTACTAATGCAAAGTCAGTCTTGAATAACACTGGTGCAACCCAGGCCCAAGTAAATCAAGCATTGCAAAAGCTTGAGGAAGCAAACAGTAAGTTAAATGGTGATACCAAGACAGATGTCGCTAACAAGGCTGCTCTTGAAGCTGCTGTTAAGGAAGCACCAACTGTACGAGAGACACCTGCTTTCTACAACGGCACTGATGAAGCCCAAGAAGCTTACAACAAAGCAATTACTGATGGTCAAGCAGTATTGGATAATACCAATGCAACAGCTGATCAAATCAAGGGTGCTTTAGATGCAATTAATACTGCTAAAGGTAATTTGAAGGGTGAAGCAACTAATACCGATGCCCTTAATAAGGCTATAGCTGCTGCTAATGACGCTAAACAGACTAGTGATTACACTGATGCTGATCAAGCTAAACAAGAAGCACTTACTAATGCAATCACTGCTGGTCAAAACATTTTAACCAAGCCAAATGCTACTCAAGCTGAAGTAGATAATGCCGTAAAGACTATCAATGATGCTATTAGTGATTTGAACGGTACTACCAATCTTGAAACTGCAAAAACTGATGCAACTGATGCAATTGATAAAGCCTTAGCAGATAAAACTAAAGAAATAAACGATGCTACGAACATTGATCAAACAACTAAAAACAAGTTGATCAATGATGCAACTACTGCAGCAAATAACGCTAAGACAGAGATTAACAATGCTAAGACAACTGCTGATGTAACAAATGCACAAACTACCGGTACGACTAATATTAATAAAGTTACCGTACCAAGCTTAGACGATGCTCAACAGGAAGCAGCTCGAGCTGTAACTAGAGCTATGGATGCTCAAACTGACTTAATTGATAAAGCAGATAATATTAGTGATACCGAAAAGAAAAATCTAAAGGATAAGGTAGTTGCCATAGCGAATGCTGCTAAAGATAAAATCTATGAGACTACTACAAATAATGCTGCAGCCCAAGCAGGTCAAAAAGGCGTTACTGAAATTGAAAAGATTGTTCCAACTAGCTTAGCTGATGCTAAAACTAAGGCAAATCAAGCAATTCAAGATGCCTTAACTAAGAAGTTAAATGCAATTGATGCTACACAAAATTTAACCACTGATGAAAAGACAGAATTAACTAATAAAGCTAATACTGCCGCAAATGAGGCTAAAACAAAAGTTGCTCAAGCAACCACTAATGATGAAGCTGCTCAAGCAGGTCAAGCTGGTGCTAACGCAATCGATACTATTCCAGTACCAACTGAATCAGCAGTAAAACAAGCTGCAAAGGATGCTGTAGCAAAAGCCGCTGATGAAAAGAATCAAGCCATTGATGCCGCATCAAGCTTAACTGATGAAGAAAAGACTGCCTTAAAGCAAGATGTAACTAAGGCTCAAGATGCTGCAAATGCTGCAATTGATAGTGCTACGACTAATGAAGCAGTCAAGACTGCTCAAACAACGGGTGTTGGCAATATCAACAAGATTTCAGTCCCAGCTGAATCAGCAGTTAAAACTGCCGCTAAAGAAGCCGTAGCTCAAGAAGCTGCTAAAAAGAATCAAGCAATTGATGCCGCATCAAGCTTAACTAATGAAGAAAAAGCTGCTTTGAAACAAGAAGTAACTACTGCTCAAAATGCTGCGGATACTGCAATTGATAATGCTAAAACTAACACTGCAGTAACGAAAGCTAAAGATACAGGAATTTCAAATATCCAAAATATTGAGATTCCAACTAAATCAACTTCTAAGGAAAAAGCTACTGCTGATTTAACTACTGCTGTTGATGCAGCTAAGGCAGCAATCGATCAAGATACTAACTTAACTAAAGATGAAAAAAATGCAGCTAAGGCTCAAGTAGATCAAGATGCTAGCGCTGCAAAAGAAGCTATCAATAAGGCAACTACCAACGACGCAGTAACTTCTGCCGCAACTGCTGGGAAAGTTACCATCGACAAGACAGTTGCCAACGCTGCCATTGATAATGCAGCAGCTGGTAAGAATAAAGCCATCGATGGATCTTCATTAACTGATGAAGAAAAGAACGGCCTTAAAACTCAAGTAGCTCAAGCAGTAAAGACCGCTAAGAATGCAATTTCTACTGCTGATACTGAACAAGCAGTAACTACTGCTCAAAAGAATGGTGTTGATACAATCAACGGTATTAATGTTCCATCAACTTCAACTCAAAAGGACGAAGCAAAAGGTAACATCAATAAAGCCGCTGATGATGCTAAGAAGGAAATCGATCAAGACAGCAACTTAACCGATGATCAAAAGCAAGCAGCTAAGAATCAAATCGATAGCGATGCCAAGAATGCTCAAAAAGCAATCGATGACGCTAAGACTGATACTGACGTCAACAATGCAATCAATGCTGGTAAGCTTGCTATCGATAAGACAGTTGCCAATGCTGCAATTGACGATGCGGCAGCTGGTAAGAACAAAGAAATTGCTAACTCTCCATTAACTACTGATGAACAAAACAAGTTGCATGATCAAGTAGCTAAGGAAGTAAAGACTGCCAAAGACAACATCAATAAAGCAACTACTCCAGCAGCTGTAACTACTGCTAAGGATAATGGCGTTGATGCAATTAAGGGTATTAAGGTTCCATCAACTTCACCAGAAAAAGACCAGGCAAAAGAAAATCTTGATAAGCAAGTTCAAGATGCTAAGGATGCCATCGATAAGGACGGCAACTTAACTGATGATCAAAAGCAAGCAGCAAAGAATCAAATCGATACTGATGCTAAGAACGCTCAAAAGGCAATCGATGACGCTAAGACTGACGATGATATCAAGAAGGCCACTGATGCCGGTCAACTTGCTATTGATAAGACTGTAGCCGATGCAGCCATTGATAACGCAGTAGCTGGTAAGATTAAGGACGTTAAGGCTCCATTAACTACTGATGAGCAAAAGGCCTTGACTGATTTAATCAAGGAAACTGGTGAGAATGCTAAGCAAAATATCGCCAATGCAAATACTCCAGCAGAAGTAACGACAGCTCAAGAAGCTGGTGTTAAGGCTATTAATAACATTAATATTCCAACCTCTTCTTCTGTTAAGGACAATGCTATTGCTGTAATTGATAAGGCTCTTCAAAACAAGACAAATGAAATCAAGAGTGCTACTAACATTACCGATCAAGAAAAGCAAGATTTGATCAAGCAAGCCACCGATGCTGCTAATACCGCTAAGGATAAGATCAATAATGCAACCACTAATTCAGATGTAGCAACAGCTGAAACTAATGGTGAAAAGGCAATTGCTGATGTAACTGTTCCGGGGTTGTCTGACATCAAGAAGGAAAGCACTGAGTTAATTAATAAGGCCTTAGATAAGAAGAAGGATGAAATTAAGAATGCTTCTAACTTGTCAAATGATGAGAAGCAACAGTTAATTAATGATGCTACTAAGGCCGCAACTAATGCAATTAACAATGTTAATAACGCCAAGACTAATGATGAAGCTAAACAAGCTGCAGATACTGGTGTTAAGAACATTGAAGATGTGAAGATTCCAAGTCTTGATAGTGCTAAGACTAATGCTAACCAAGCAATTGATGACGCATTGAAGTCTAAGACTAACGAAATCAATAATGCTTCTAACTTGAGTAATCAAGAAAAGCAAGATTTGATTAACAAGGCAACTGATGCCGCTAACACTGCAAAAGATAACATCAATAGTGCAGCCACCAACGATGCTGTTAAGGACGCTGAAAATAATGGTGTTGAAGCAATCAAGGGCGTTAACTTCACTAACTTAGATGATGCAAAGAAAGCAGCTAATAACGCTATCGATAATGCATTAACTAATAAGACTAATGAAATTAACAATGCTTCTAACTTGTCACAAGATGAGAAGCAAGACTTGATTAACAAGGCAACCGATGCAGCCAACACTGCCAAGGACAACATCGCTAAGGCAACTACTAACGATGCTGTAACTGATGCCCAAAACAAGGGAATTGAAGCAATTGCTAATGTTGCTGTTCCAAGCTTAGATCAAGCTAAACAAGATGCTATTAACGCAATTAAGCAAGTACAAGCAGCTAAGAATACACAAATTAGTGATGCTAAGAACTTAAATGCAGATCAACAAAAGAGTTTAACTGATCAGGTTAATAAGATTGCTGATGATGCGATTGCTAAGATTAACGATCCAGCAACTACGACGAATGATGCAGTTACAGCAACTCGGGACAATGCAATTGACCAAATCACTGATTTGTTTATCCCAACCTTAGATGGTGCTCAAGATGATGCTACTAAGGCAATCGAAACTGCTAAGAACGCTAAGATTGATGAGATCAATAATGCTCAGAACTTATCTGACCAAGAGAAGCAAGCTTTAACTGATCAGGTAAATAAGGCTGCTGATGATGCTACTAAGGCAATCAAGGACGCTACAACTAATGATGCTGTTAAGGATGCTGAAACTAAGGGCTTGAATAATATTAACAACATCAAGGTTCCAAGTTTGGCTGAGAAGCAACAGGAAGCTAAGGATGCGGTTGCTAAGGCTGCCGATGCCAAGAATCAGGCAATTGACAATTCCAACTTGACATCAGACGAAAAGACTGCCTTGAAGAAGCAAGTTAGTGACGCCCAAACAGCTGCTAACAAGGCGATTGATGATGCTTCAACTGATGCTGGGGTAACTAAGGCACAGAACGATGGTATTGATAGCATCAACAAGATTGCTATCCCAGAAACTTCAGATGCTAAGGCCAAAGCAACAACTAACCTTAAGGATGCTGTTGATAATGCTAAGAAGGCAATTGATCAAGATACTAACTTGACTAATGACCAAAAGCAAGCAGCTAAGGACGCAATTGATCAGGATGCTAAGACTGCCCAAGACGCAATCAATAATGCTAATACTGACAGTGATGTTAAGAAGGCTACTGATAACGGTCAATTAGCAATTGACAAGGATGTTGCTAATGCAGCAATTGATAACGCTGCCGCTGGTAAGAAGGCTGAAATTGCTAAATCACCATTAACTGATGCTGAAAAGCAAGCCTTAGATCATCAAGTTGATCAACAAGTACAAAAAGCTAAGGATAACATTGCTAAGGCTACGACTAATGATGAAGTAACTACGGCACAGAACAATGGCATTGATAACATTAATAATATTAAGATTCCATCAGTGCCAACTACTAACCTGACAGACACTAAGAATGCTGCCAATACTGTCATTGATAATGCTGCCGCAGCCAAGAAGGATGCTATCAAGGCCGCTCAAGATGCTGGTACCATTACCGCTGATCAAGCTGCTGACTTGAATAAGCAAGTTGACCAGGCTGCTAATGAGGCTAAGCAAGCAATCAATAATGCAACAACAGCAAGCCAGGTTGAACAGGCACAAAATAATGGTGTTCAGAAGATTAACAACATTAATATTCCAAGCATCACTGATGCCAAGGATGCTGCTAAGGACGCAATTGATCAGGCTGCTAAGAACAAGGATGCTGAAATTGATGCAAGCAACTTAAGCGATCAGGAAAAGGCCGATCTGAAGAATGAGGTCAAGGTAATTGCTGACACCGCTAAGAAGAACATTGATAGTGTTGATAATGCTGCTGAAGTAAACAATGCAATGAATGCCGGAATCGCTGCTATTAACAGTATTAAGGTTGCTACTAGTTCAGATAACCAAAATGAACAATCAGGTAACAACGGTAGTACCATTGATAATGGTTCAGGTGAAGCTACGAATAATAATGGTAGTCAAGCCGGTTCAGTAACTGGTGCTACAACAAGTCAATCAAATGGTGCAAAGATTTCTGCCACTGGTCTAAATGGTAAGAATGCTGTTCGGACTAATGCTAATAAGCAAGCAGCTCAATTACCACAAACTGGTAATGAAAACAACGCTAGCCTTGGAGCAGTTGCCTTAGCTGCTGCAAGTCTTGCTGGTCTCTTCGGCTTTACCAAGTTAGGTAAGAAGAAGGAAGACTAGTAAGTTAGCTGGTAACTAGCTAATTAAATTCAAAAGCGACTCGAGAGGGAAAGCCTCTTGAGCCGCTTTTTTAGATCAAAATAAATCCCAGGATGAGATTAGCTCACTCTGGGATTTATTGAATATTACTTATTCAATTCTTGTTCCTTAAATTGGTTCAGGTTTTGTTGAGTAGGGATTAAGTTTGCCCACTTTTTGGTCAAGAACTCATCGCTCAAGTGATAGTGTGGTTGAGGTTGGTTCTGTTCAATGAACTTACTTGTAGCACTATCAAATTTAACCCAGCCAGCATAACCGATGTGAATTGTATCTTCCATGAAGTAAGGTTTGTTACCGTCATGAGAAAGGTCAAGAATGTTGTTAAATCCTTGTTGTTGAAGCTGGAACTTAATCTTGTTAACGGTGCGATAGTACATTTGCATATCCATTCCAGTGTATGCTTCCCATTGACCATTAACAGGGGGAATAACGAACATCACGTTTGTGTTGTTATTCTTAAATTGATTAAGTACAACTTGTAAATCGCCATATTCTGGTGATTGGTTATAGTTAAAGTGACGTTGTGAACCCTTAAGTTTCTTCAAGTTAGGCTTAACCTTCTTGGTATAGAAGGAATTCTTAACGTGGAAATCATTATTGTCAGTTTCCTTAGCAGCCTCATTAACTGCTATTTTATGTAACCGGGCTTCATTATATTTTGCCGGCAACTTATTAACTTGTGGCTTAATGAAGTGGCTATAATTATTATCTAACTGGATTCCTGAGAATAATGCATCCTGATGTTGTAACAACGTTAGCCGGAAGCTCAAAATAGTTTTATCCCAACTGCTTAAAGGCTTTCCTTGAGCAATTTTAGCAGCATCTTCAGCAACCGAACCATCATTACCAATCATTTGAATTAACCGCTTGGCAACGTACTGATCATACGGTGACTTTGGATTAGCTTTCTTCAACCAGGTTAAGTCAGCTAATTCGCCGTTGTAGTATTTAAAGGCAGGGGGTAAAATCCCCTTTTTAACAAACCATTGAGGAGAAACAATATAAACGGCCTTTTTATCTCGCAACTGCCCCTCCATCGTAGTGATGTTAAAGAACTGGGGGAGTGATTGGGCTCCCCGTTGTCCTAGAAGGAACGGGGTGTAGTTATGATAACGTGCCGCCATAATTGATGGGTGGAAATTATCAAACCGCCGTAATTCACTTGAACCAAAAAACGGAACGTAACGGGTATTCTTATCAGAAAGTGCCTGTTGTTTTAACTTTTGGTTTTTGAAAACTACGGGACTAAGCGAAGAAGCAGCCCGTTGTTCAGTTTTAGCTGAATAGTGGCTACCTAAAGGCATTGTAAAAAGAATTAAAATCAGAACAAAGGCAAGAATAACTGGGCCAAAGATATACCACAGTCGCTTGCGGTTAGTCATTTTGGAGCTCCTTTACACGGTCAACCATCTTATCAACTGAACTCCATTGGCTCCGGTCAAATTCAGAAACAGGTACTTGGATATCGAATTGATCTTGAAGTGCTAAGAGAACACTAACAGTAGCCATTGAGTCTAATAAACCATCAGCAAACAAGTCTTCGCTAGTATCACTGAAGTCACTTGCATCCCGACCAGTTGCGTCAGCTAAAATGTTAATAATATCGTCTTTCATTATAAAATCCTCCTAAATAAATCTCGATTACCCGAAGAAGTAAGTATTGAGGTAACCACTAAAGAGTAAGAACGTTAACATTACAAAGTTAAACGTTACAAAGATGGCAACACATTCTGTGAACTTGTTATGCGGCAGGTTCTTTAAGTGCTTACGCTTGTAACGCAGCCACCAGTCATTGATAACAAGTGCCAGTCCGTGAAGGAATCCATATAGAATATAATACCATGTAATTCCGTGCCAGAATCCCATTGTCAGCATGTTTAACATGTATGCTGTTGCGGATAATGTATTCCGATTCTTGAACCAGCGTTTTTTGGTTGCCATAAAGACAAAGCGCATAAAGATATAATCACGGAACCAGAATGATAAACTGATGTGCCACCGGTTCCAGAATTCCTTGATATTCTTAGATTTGAATGGTTGCTTAAAGTTCATTGGGGTCTTAACACCCATAAAGTAACTAATCGCAACCGCGAAGAGTGAATATCCAGCGAAGTCAAAGAAGAGGTAGAACCCGTAAGTGTACATTACACCGAGCATGTTCCACGAAAATAGTCCATCACCCATGGCTGCCTGTTCAAAGTGTGGATAGAAACGTTGGCCAAAGAAGTAGGCGATGACAAACTTGTAAAGAAAACCGAGGAATAGGTAATAGATCCCCTTTTCAACAAGCTTGAGATAATCGGAACGTTCAGGCGTCTTTTGGTAATCCTTAGAGAAACGCCGGTAACGGTCGATTGGTCCAGAAGTAATGGTTGGCATGAAGAGCATGAAGCGAATAAAATGCCACGGTGTAATTTCTTTTACCATCCCATCACGGGTTTCAATGATTGTTCCGACTGCCCGGAATGTTAGGTAACTAATTCCCAAGAAGCCAAGCAGCGAGTTATGACCGACCATTGCCGGTGATAACTTAACAATAATGATTGGAATCAAAGAAAGAAATGAGAAGAGGTAAAAGATACCGGTAGAATTGTTGGCTTTTCTGTAATGGTGGTAGTACATTACCAAAATGGTTTGGTAAATGACATACGCAATTAGGGAAAAGAGCTGTTGCCAACTAGCACCATCAAACATCAGGAAAATAAAGATGAAGCTAATTAGTGCTTCGTACCACTGGAAACGTTTGCCGAAGTACAATCCAATACCTAGGGGAAGCAGGGCAAGTAGTAAGTAAATAAAATAAACTGGTGTCCCGTAGGCAGTGAAATTCGGCAAACTTGCGAGCCAATTAATCATTGGTTAGCCTCTTTGATTAGTTGTTTAACTGCAATCTTGCCATTTGCAGACATTGGGAATGAATCTCGATAGATGAATTGGGTTGGCATCATGTAAGGCATGATCAAACCATTGAGACTTTCCCGAATTTCTTTGGTTAGTTGCTCCTGATCCTCAACTTCTTCCTTAGGGATAACGTAAGCAATAAGGTGAGCAACTTGACCATTCTTGTTATACTTTGGAGCAGCAACGGCTTGTTTAATGAGCGGACTCTTTTCAAGGCTAGCCCGTACTTCATCAAGTTCAACCCGGAAACCGTGGAGCTTGATCTGGAAGTCCATTCGTCCTTTATGATGAAGGAGACCATCTACATCGAGAGTACCAGCATCTCCAGTCCGGTATGCTGGTACACCGTTGATCTTGAAGAAGGCCTTAGCAGTCTTTTCAGGATTATTCATGTAGCCACGAGCAACACTATTACCGCTAATAATAATTTCCCCTTGTTGGCCTGGTTCGGTTAACTGCTTGTCGCCATCCCAGATTGAAAGCTCAACTCCTGGTTTAGCGTAACCAACTGGCAATCGGTCATTATTAGCGATGATTTCTGGAGTAATTTCAATTCCAGAGATTGCGACCGTTGTTTCGGTTGGTCCGTAAGTGTTAAAAATTCGGGCATGAGGGAAGCGTTGGTGAAGAGCCTTAGCTGTCTTAACGGTAAGCTCTTCGCCACAGAACATGAAGATACTTAGACTTGGCATCTTTTCTTCATTAAATGCAGGGCTAAGCATTAACATATCAGCAAATGATGGTGTACCGACAAAGACGTTAAGGTCCAGAGTTGGCAATGCGGTAAACATTTGACCGAAGTTCTCCACCACTGAGTGCGGAAGAGCTTTGATGGTTCCACCATTTAATAGTGCCGGTAACCAGTACATATTAGATAAGTCAAATGAGTATGGTGGTTGACCAAGGAAGTTAGCGTGTTCAGGAATATTGAAATCTGAATCAAGAACCCAATCGACGAAGGTCTTGAAATTATCATGGCTAACTTCCACCCCTTTAGGTGAACCAGTCGTTCCAGAAGTAAAGAGGACGTAGGCCAGTTCATCTCCAGAAACGGGATCAGTAGGGGTAAACTCTTGGTGATCCGCTAAAACATTAGTTAGCTGTTCGTTAGGAATTACCCGAGCATCGAAATTGAGATTATCACTTGGAAAATCATCAACAGCGATAATTAATTCTGGCTTAGCAGTATCGAGAATTGATTGAATCCGCGGAATCGCAGAATCAGTTGAGACGGGAATATATGGATGGCCCGCCTTTAATGCTGCTAAGAAACTAGTAATCATCTCGACTTGGTGATCACCGAATACGAGGATTGGACTTTGACGGGTCATATTTTGCTTAGTAAGCCAAGCAGCTAAACTATCTGAATTGGCTTTTAATTCACCATAGCTTGTCTGCTTTCCCATCTCGTCATAAGCAACCCGCGTTGAATTATCCTTGGCAATTTGGTCAAAGACAGTAACGATATTTGTATTCAATTCTATTTCCTCCACATTAGAATTCATTGTAAATGAACGGTTCTTGACCTGCTCCATAATAACCATAAAGGTAAATCAGCAGGAGAATAACGATAAAGTAGAATACCGTTTTTAAGATGAATATTAGTGCAGGATGATTCTTAATACTTTTACTAAAGATTACGAATCGCTCCTTTCGCTCATAAAAGCTAATATACCATAACGAGTTTAGCGCGCCATGGTAAGTTAGTTAATTGTTCCAGCAAAAATTTAAGATATTCGTAATTAAATTTTTACACCTATTTATTATAGATAATTTGCGGTAAGGTTCAAAGTAAAATAATGTAATCTTGCGAATTATTATTTATTTATGCGAAAATAAGAGTTCAAAGAATAATGACAGGTAAATTTTATTAATATAAGAGGTTATGACAGTGATTAAGGGAATTGGAATTGACATCACTGAGATTAAACGAATCCAGGAAATACTGCAAAAGCATCCCCAATTCGTTAATAAAATATTGACGCCGGCAGAGCAAAAGCAGTATGAGGGGCTAAATGGTTCACGGGCACTAGAATACTTAGCTGGTCGTTGGTCATTAAAGGAGTCCTTTTCAAAGGCGTACGGGACCGGAATTGGTAGTGAAGTTGGCTTTCAAGATATTGAAGTTGTTGATAACCAGCTTGGTGCGCCAATCGTTACTAAAGCACCATTTGCCGGTCGGGTACATGCATCGGTTAGTCATACTGCGGTAAATGTCATCACGGAAATTCTTTTGGAGGATAAAAATGATTAGTGGACGATTACGAGATACAAAATTAATTGTTGATTTAGGAGCGATTAAGCACAATATTCATGAACAGCAAAAGTCACTGGCTCCTAATAGCAAGATCCTTGCGGTTGTTAAGGCGAATGCTTATGGAAATGGTTTAGTTCCGGTGGCACAGACAGCAATTAAGGCTGGCGCAACGGGGACTTGTGTTGCAATTCTGGATGAAGCTTTGGAACTACGTGATAGTGGGATTACATCACTAATCTTGGTTTTAGGCATTACCCCAGTGGAGAATGCTCATATTGCTGCAGAGGCAGGAGTATCGTTAACTGTTGGTTCGTTAGATTGGCTTGAAGACTATCACCAATTAGCGATTGCCAATCATTGGACTAAGCCGTTGAAGGTTCATTTGGGAATTGATTCAGGGATGGGGCGGATTGGCTTTACAACTGTTGAGAGCTTTAATGAAGCAGTTAAGTTCGTCCGCGAGCATCACGAATTTGAATTTGAAGGGATGTTTACCCATTTTGCAACTGCAGATAGTGCCGATGATAGCTACTTTAACAAGCAAGTTAATAAGTGGGAACAATTTGTCAGTAGTTTGACTGAGTTGCCACCGTTTGTTCATATGGCAAACTCCGCTACCGGAATGTGGCACCGAGAAAAAATCACGGCTAATACTGTTCGAATGGGGATTTCAATGTACGGACAGAATCCATCCGGTCGTGAATTAGCTGCGACCCTTGATTTGAAACCAGTAGAACAGTTGGTTACCAGTATTAGTTTTGTTAAGAAACTCAAAGCTGGTGAATCAGTAAGCTATGGTGCAACCTATACCGCGCAAGAAGATGAGTGGCTGGCAACTTTGCCAATTGGTTATGCTGACGGTTACCCACGTTGTATGACAGGCTATAAGGTCCTTGTCGGCGGTCAATTTTGTGATATTGCCGGGCGGGTTTGCATGGATCAAATGATGATCCGGCTGCCTAAACCTTACCCAGTCGGAACACAAGTTGTTTTAATGGGACGGTCTGGAAATAAGGAAATTACAGCCAATGATCTTGCTGATCGAGCAGGCACAATTAACTATGAAATTATGACAAATATCAGTAACCGTGTTCACCGGGTTTATACTGATTAGTTGCTTGACATCGTTGATCCATTTGATATAATTTAGTTAATTTTATAGGTCCTTTAATGTAGCCCCGTGAGACTACAAAAGACTACCGAATTAATAAGCAGTGATCCACAGTCGACCACGCAGAGATTGGATAGCCTTGAGTTCTTTACGGGACTCAAGGTTATTTATTTAGGAGGAACGATTGTGGAAGATAAACAACACACGCCAATCTTAAGTATTCCCATGAAGAGTCGGCGAACAACAAGATGGGACATGTTTGCGACCTGGGTTGGGGCAAACGCAAATAACGGAACCTGGTTCGTCGGTGGTGTTCTTGCGGCTTGTGGATTTGCCGTGGCAATGAAGGTACTTGTTCTTTCATCAGCCTTATCATATGTTTTTCTAAGTCTAATCGGTTATATTGGTTACAAAACAGGTGTTTCAACCATGGCGATTAGCCGGGCGTCCTTTGGGGAACGCGGAAGCTACTTGCCATCACTGGTTAACATTACCCAGTTTATTGGCTGGACGGCAGTTAATACATTTATTGCTGCTCAGTCGGTTAGTCTTATTTTCCACCAGCTGCTTCATTGGCCGCTTTGGGGACAACCGGGTGGTGATAAAGGGTTGGTTGTTGGAATTTTGATTATGAGTATTCTTCACATCATCAGTGTTTCCAGCGGTTCGCGGTCGGTTCAGCTGATTGAACGAATTGGGATTATCCTGGTCTTCATTTTTGTTCTTTGGGAATCTGTTGCTGTTTTTAAGACAGTTTCGATGGATCAAATCATTGGCTGGCATGTACCGGCAAAGGCACGGATGGCTACTGGAGCAGCGATTGATTACGTAGCTGCTTTTAACCTGGCTTGGGTGACTGCTGGTGCTGATTTTACCCGCTTTACTTCAATCAAGAATAACGCGATCCATACACCATTTTGGGGAGCATTGATTGGGGTTGTGTGGTTTGCCTTTATTGGTTTAATTTCCACAATTAGTATTGCAATTTCCAGCGGCGTTTATAATGCTAATAACTCGGATCCATCGACAATTGCAAGTAAGTTAGGCCTTGGGGTTGTAGCGTTCTTGGTAATTATCCTGACGTCAATGACTGCCAATGCGGTTAACTTGCTGGCTGCCGGATCAGCCTTATCGAACATCTTTATTCGGTTACGGTTAAAATATTCATTGTGGATCGTGGTTCTTTTAGCAACAATTGTGACCTTTATTCCAATGTTTGTTGGGAGCTTCTTGGATACTTTTGAATCCTTCCTTGATTATGTTGGGATGGTTCTGGGACCAACGATTGCGATTATTTGCACTGACTTCTATATTCGAGCTCACCGTCATTATGAGGTTAAGCAGTTAGGGCTTATTAATGGTAAATATTGGTACCATCATGGAATTAATTGGATTGCCTACTTGGTCTTTGCTTTAGGAGTAGTATTCTTCATTGCGGTTCACCAAATGCCAATTTTTGCCAATACAGTTGGTGCAACATTTGTTGATATGGTACTAAGCGGATTGCTTTATTACATTTTAATGGCCATTTATGACCGGAAAGGATCACATCATGCTAATTAAGAGTGTTCACATTGATAATGATGAAGAGTTAAAAGATGTTCGCGTTACTGATGGTCAATTTGCTGAAATCGCTGCTAAAATCAAGCCGCGTGAAGGTGAAAAAGTGATTGATAGCAATGGCGCGTTGATGTTGCCACCGTTCGTTGACTCTCATGTTCACCTTGATGCAACGCTAACGGCAGGTGAGCCTGAGTGGAACGAAACGGGAACGTTATTCGATGGTATTCGGATTTGGAGCGAACGGAAGCAGGATCTTTCGATTGAAGACGTCAAGCGGAGAGCGAAAGCAACGATTAAGAATATGGTTGGTCACGGAATTCAGCATATTCGGAGTCACGTTGACGTTACGGATCCGCATTTAATTGCTGCCCGAGCTTTATTGGAGTTACGAGAAGAATTAAAGGATCAGATTGACTTACAGTTAGTAGCCTTTCCGCAAGAAGGAATTCTGAGTTTCCCTCATGGCCGTGAATTAATGGAACAAGCTGTTAAGGAAGGCCTCGATGTTGTTGGTGGAATCCCTCATTTTGAATTTACTACTGAATATGGCTGGCAATCAGTTCATTTCTTAATGAAGTTAGCGGACCATTATGATCGGCTGGTTGATGTTCACTGTGACGAGATTGATGACCCAGCTTCACGGAACCTTGAAGTTTTGGCAACCGAAGCCTATGAACGGGGAATGAAAGATCGAGTAACCGCAAGTCATACGACTGCAATGGGGTCGTACAATGATGCCTATACTTATAAGCTATTTCGCCTATTAAAGATGAGTGAGATTAACTTTGTTGCTAACCCGTTAGTTAATATTCACCTTGGTGGCCGGTTTGATACTTACCCAAAGCGTCGGGGGATGACTAGGGTAAAGGAATTAACGGAAGCGGGGATGAACGTTTCCTTTGGTGAAGACGATGTTCAAGATCCATGGAATCCACTTGGTAATGGGAACATGCTTGATGCTGTAACCATGGGCGTTTATGCCGGTCATTTGATGGGCTACCACCAGCTTCAAGATGCGTTCAAGTTCGTTACGTATAATGGAGCTAAAACTCTTCATATTACCGATCAGTATGGAATTGAGGTTGGCAAACCAGCTAACTTTATCCTGTTAAATGCTCCTGATTTTTACAATGCCTTGAATAAGCATGTCGAAGTATTAGCTAATGTTCGCCACGGCAAAATCCTTGCCCAAACCAAGCCAGCAGAAACAAGGGTGAATTTAGATTAGAGTGTGAAGCCGTAAAAAGCTCCCGGATGATAACGATTTCTCTCGACGAAGGCGTTTTACGCCTAGGAGAGAGTTCGTTATCTTGAGGGAGCTTAGGCTGAACACGTTTGAAGTAGAGTGCGAGCCAGCAGAGAACTTGCGGAAAGCTAACAATTTCTCCCGACTGGATGCTGAAAGCATCTGGGAGGGAGGTTGTTAGCTCTAGCAAGTTCCTGGCGAGCAGATCTCGACTCAGTTGCCTAGAACGTTAGGCGGAAGTTGCGGTCACGGCGAAGGAGTGAACCAGAAAACCTGTTTTCGTCTGTGAACCCTCGCAAGGCTGATTAGACTTCTTGCTATCAACTTGTTGATGAAAGAAGTCAATCAGCTACTGCGCAGATCTCAACTATGTTGCAGTAGGATTACTAGCTCGAGGAAGATCTCGACTTAGCTACCTAGAACTTCTACTCAACACCTTTTGACTCACTTACAGTAGCAAATTTCAATCTAACCAAGCAATAGGATCAAAAAAAGGAACCAACTTTTTGGTTCCTTTTTTAAGCTTCATGTAAGTCTTCAATTTCAGTAACTTCGAAGCCCCTTTTGGTTAACCGCCGAACAATTCGTTCCATTCGGTCATGATCAACATCGGTCGGTAAGGTGAACAGGACCTGTTTAACAGATGAATGATCGGGATCTAAAGAAATAACGTTAACAATTTGACAGAAACGGGTGATTTCTTTTGCGGCATTCATTAAAGCCCCCCGTTCGTCATGAGCAACGACAGTTAAAACGTAGCTACCGTTGTTAACGTTCCATCCGGCTGCGAGCATTCGGAGTAAGCGATTGTGAGTTAGGATGCCATAAAATTGGTTATTTTCATCTAAAACGGCAATGTATGGGAGATCACGGATCGCAAAGAATACAGAGAAGAAAGCAGAATTAATGGAAACGAATTTGGTAGAGTTCTTTAGTAGTGAAGTTACCGGAAGCGTCATATCGCCATTTCGTGACTTATGACGGTAGATATGCATTTTGTAGATATTACCACGGAAAATTTTCCCAGACTTATCTAAAATCGGCACGCAACGATATCCAGTATTTTCAAGAACGGTCAATGCTTCCTGGAGAGTTGCGGTTTCAGGTAATGTGGTCAGATCTGCCTTTTTCTTAATAAGCGAACTAAAAATCATGATGTTCTTCCTTTACTAAATTAAAACGTATTAAGTGCATAAATCATCATAACACAGAATTGATCTTAGTATTAGAACAAAATGAGAGAATTAAGAATAACTAATATGACAACTAAAGAAGGGTGACGTTAATTGTTTTAGTTTTAGTCACGGCTAGGGTATAATAACATGCAGGTAATTCTACATAATCAGAATTGAACGAAGTAAATAGGCATCAGGCTGCAACTAAGGCGGCCTTTTTGCATTTGACTTAAAGGGGACGAATTAAAACAATGAAAATGATTGTCGGCTTAGGAAATATTGGAACGCGCTATGATGAAACTCGTCATAATACAGGTTTTATGGTAGTAGAACAACTAGCTCGTGATTACCACTTAGGGGCCTTTACGCATCTTAAGCAAGAGGCTGTTGCCGTTACTGGAATGATCAATGGTGAGAAAGTAATGCTCGTCAAGCCAACCACCTTCATGAATGATTCCGGAAGAGCTGTTGGACCGCTTGTTGATTACTATGATATTGATCTTGATGATTTAGTAGTTATTAATGATGATCTTGATATGCCAGTAGGTAAAGTTCGGCTGAAAACTCACGGTGCTTCAGGTGGTCATAATGGATTGAAGAGCATTATTAATGCATTAGGGACTAATAAATTTAACCGGATTAAGGTTGGAATCGATCATCCGAAGCACGGGACCGTTGTTAGCCACGTTCTTGGTAAATTCACAAAAGAAGAACGCCCAGATTTCGATCAAGCCGTTTTGACCGCCGAACATGCCCTCGAAGACTGGATCAACGGTAAAAACTTTGCCCAGTTGATGAATGAATATAACTAAAGTAGAGCGCGAGCCAGCAAAGAACTTGCGGAAAGATAACACTAACTCCCGACAAAGGCGTCTTGCGCCTAGGAGGGAGGGTGTTATCTCTAGCAAGTTCCTGGCGAGCGCATTTCGACTATGCAGCCGAGAACATCAGCTCGAGGAAGGTTAGGGCGAGCGCATTTCGACTATGTAGCCGAGAACATCAGCTCTAGCAAGTTCCTAGCGAGCACGTTTCGACTATGCAGCCGAAGACATCAGCACTAGCGAATTTCTGACCAACTAGTCTTTAAAATTAAAAGCACCTTTATTATGAATTAGTAATACAGAAAGGAGGAAACCATGGAGTTAACCGAATTTTGTACCCGAACAAAGGAATTTAAACAGGTTTTGACGGTAATTCAAAAGCATCAACGTCAGCTAATCACTGGTATTTCAGGATCAGCGCGAACGCTGCTGCTTACGGCATTGCAGAAGGACCTTAATCAGCCTCAATTAGTGATTACTGATAGCCTTTTTCATATGCAGGAATTGGCAGCGGATTTAGAGAACCTGTTACCAGAAGAGGAAATCTATCAATTTCCAGTAGAAGAAGTGTTAGCTGCCGAAGTAGCAACGAGTTCACCAAACTATCGGCTGCAGCGAGTTCAAGCATTAAACGCGTTAATTAATAACAAGCCGGCAATTGTAATTGCATCAACTGCTGGTCTTCGCCGAAATATTGTTGCGCCAGAATTGTTTAAGCAGGCAGAACTATCACTTAAAGTCGGCGGTGAAATTGATCCTGAAAAAGCGGCAGACCAATTAAGTTCAATGGGGTACCAGCGCCAAAAGATGGTTCTGCGTCCAGGAGACTTTGCTGTCCGGGGATCAATTATTGATATTTACTCCCTGAATACTGATGATCCGGTACGGGTTGATCTGTTTGACACTGAAATTGACTCCTTGAGGTATTTTGATGCTAGCACGCAACGAAGCATTAAGAACGTTGATGAAGTTGAGATCCTTCCCGCAACCGATTTTATTCTTCCGGTTAATGAGTTTGAACGAGTAGAAGAAAAACTAGCCGAACAGTATGAACAGTTAAAGCATCAGGTTGATGGAGAAGATGAACTGGAACAACTAGCAAACCGGTTTGAACCATTGCTTACGGATCTAAAACAGCACCAGTTAACTAACGAATTTCTTACTTATACTAATTTGATTTATCCGCAAGGGCATTCTCTCCTGGATTACCTTTCTGCTGATGGGGCAGTTCATATTGATGATTGGACGCGGATTAAGCAGACGGCTAAAGAGATCGGTGAGGAAGAATTAGGATGGTTAGAAGATAAGGCGAAGCACCATCAAATCTTGCAAGCAGTTAGCCTTGGTCATGATGTTAGTAAGTTAATTAGCAGTGACAAACATGCTCAAGACTTTTGGGCACTCTTCCGTAAGGGGATGGGCCAGTTAAGGTTCAAGACCCTTACCGACTTTGGTAGTCGAACGATGCAACGATTCTTTGGTCAAATGCCATTGCTGAAAACTGAAATGCAACGGTGGCTTGATCAAGGCCAAACCGTCATTTTAATGGCGACTAGCAAGGAACGCCGAAATCAAATTGCCCAAACAATGGATGATTTCGGTATTAAAGTTACCTCAACCGAGTTGAATCATCTTCAACAAAATATCGTTCAGTTAGTGCCAACTAACCTGGCAAACGGCTTTGAAATCCCTCAGATGGGACTAGTAATCATTACTGAGGGTGAAATGTTTAAGCAAGTTAAAAAGCGACGGATTCGTCCACAGAAGCTTGCTAATGCTGAACGAATTAAGAATTACTTAGATCTAAAACCAGGAGATTATGTGGTTCACGTTAACCATGGGATTGGAATCTTTAGCGGAATTCGGACCATGGAGGTTGATGGTGTCCACCAAGATTACATGGTAATTAATTACCGGAATAATGCGCAAATCTTTGTTCCGGTTACCCAATTAAACCTGGTACAAAAATATGTTTCTGCTGAATCGAAGACCCCGCACATTAACAAGTTGGGCGGTAACGAATGGGCTAAGACTAAACGCCGTGTTGCCTCTAAAGTAGAAGATATTGCTGATGAGTTAGTCGAACTATATGCCAAGCGGGAAACCGAGAAAGGATACGCCTTCCCTAAGGATGATTACCTGCAAAAGCAGTTTGATGCTAACTTCCCTTATTCTGAAACCCGTGATCAGTTACGAAGCATTACGGAAATTAAGGAAGATATGGAAAAAGCCAAACCAATGGATCGATTGCTAGTTGGCGATGTTGGTTACGGAAAAACCGAAGTTGCTTTACGGGCGATTTTTAAAGCAGTTACTGGCGGAAAGCAAGTAGCCTTTCTCGTTCCGACGACTGTCCTAGCTCAACAACATTACGACACGATGAAAAAACGCTTTGAGGGTTTCCCAATTGAGATCGCATTGATGTCCCGTTTCAAGACAAGAAAAGAATTGAAAGAAACTGAGAAGGGGCTTGCTGACGGGACGGTTGACGTTGTTGTCGGTACGCACCGAATCTTATCTAAAGATGTTCATTTCAAGGACTTAGGGCTATTAATTGTTGATGAGGAACAACGCTTTGGGGTTAAACATAAGGAAAAGCTGAAGCAGTTAAAGAACAATGTTGATGTTCTAACATTGACAGCCACACCGATTCCCCGAACACTTCATATGTCGATGCTTGGTGTTCGCGATTTGTCCGTTCTGGAGACGCCACCTGCTGGTCGGTACCCGATTCAGACCTATGTAATGGAACAAAATTCAGGTGCAATTCGTGACGGCATCCTTAGGGAGATGCAACGGGGAGGACAAGTTTACTATCTGCATAACCGGGTAATGGACATTGAAGAGACCGTGGCTCGTTTGCAACAACTAGTTCCCGAAGCACGGATTGGTTATATTGACGGTCAAATGAGTGAGAACCAACTTGAATCAGTTCTTTATGAATTTATTCAGGGCGGGTATGACGTGTTAGTGACGACTTCGATTATTGAAACCGGAGTTGATATTCCGAATGTTAATACCCTCTTTGTTGAGAATGCCGACAGAATGGGATTAGCTCAGTTGTACCAGATTCGCGGCCGAATTGGGCGGAGCAATCGGGTTGCCTACGCCTACTTTATGTACCAGCCGAATAAAGTTTTAACGGAGCTGGGTGAGAAACGGTTAGCAGCAATTCGTGATTTTACCGAGCTGGGTTCAGGCTTTAAAATCGCAATGCGCGACCTCTCAATTCGTGGTGCCGGAAATCTTCTCGGAAAGCAGCAGCACGGCTTTATTGATTCGGTCGGTTATGACCTTTATTCTTCAATGCTGAGTGATGCTGTTGCCAAGAAGCAGGGGAAAAAGCAAGTTGACAAGTCAGATGCGGAGATCGAACTGGGTGTCGAAGCTTACCTGCCTGATGATTACATTAACGATCAACAACAGAAGATTGAGTTATATAAGACTATCCGCACCGCAGCCAGTGATGAAGAACTCCTGGATATTCAAGGTGATTTGATCGATCGCTTTGGTGATTATCCAACGGCTGTCGGGAATTTGCTCCTGATTAGTCAGTTGAAACTACACGCGGATTTAGCGATGATTGCAAGCATCAAACGACAACGTGATCAAATCATGATTACTTTTACAGAAAAGGGAAGCCAGAACATTACGGCGCCACAAATTATTAAGGAGCTAGCCCAGACAAAATTTAAGGCAACAATTGGCGAAAATGATCATCAATTAAATGTCCGGCTGGTAATTCAACCGAAAATGACGGTTGATGATTGGCTCCACCAGCTTCTTAAGTTTGTCACAGCGTTGAGCAACCTAAAGAAAAATAAACAATAAGGAAGAAGAGAATCAAATGCGATTAGATAAGTTTCTCAAGGTATCAAGAATTATTAAAAGACGCTCCGTTGCCAAGGAGATTGCTGATCAGGGAAGGATCTTAATTAATAATCGGCCAGCTAAGTCTTCAAGTCAGGTTGTAGCGGGGGATACGTTAACAATTAAGTTTGGTAATAAGACTGAAACAGTTAAAGTTAACCAAATTGTTGAAACAACCAAGAAGAGCGAAGCAGAAAATATGTACAAAATTATTGATGAAACCTATGCGGAGAATTTTGATTAATGCTGATTCTGAACAGTTATTAATAAAATATTTAATAATTTTAAATGTTTATAGACAATTTCCCTAAAAAGCTGTTATACTTAGTCCGTGATAAGCCAAATTAGGGGGCAATTAAAATGAGGAGTCGATCTGACAAAATTTCACAAATTAATACGCCTTATGCGCAGCAAATGACTGTTAATCAGCAGTTAGTTCGTCGTGCACATATTAAGCGCTGTAAACGAATTTTGTTGATCTTCTCGGTTGTTTTTTTGCTTCTTGGTTTTCAAATAATTCAAAGTAAACGGTCTTTAGCAAAGATTGAAGCAAGTATTCGTACTTCAAAGACCCAATTAGCTCGTCAGAGGGATATTGGAAAAGACCTTAAACAAGAGAAAAAGCAGTTACATAATCCCGATTATCTGCAACAAATAATCCGCTCAAAGTATAACTATACGAAGAAGGGCGAGACAGTTTATAATTTAGATAATTAGCAATAAAACAGGAACAGGGTCATGGATAACTTGTTCCTGTTTTTTTCTGAGGTTTTAGCACCTTTTCTGGTTTGAAGTATGGTATACTCAACGTACATTTATCACAATATTGTGGCTTGAGGAGGATCAATTAATTTCATGTCAATTGAAGTTGGAGCAAAGGTTTCGGGTAAGGTTTCAGGAATTACTAATTTTGGGGCCTTTGTTGATTTGGATGATAACCAAACTGGTTTAGTACATATTAGTCAGATTTCAAATAATTACGTAAAAGACATTCATGATGTATTATCAGTTGGTGATACTGTGACTGTTAAGGTCACTAAGGTTGGCGATGATGGCAAAATTGCTTTATCCATGAAGGATGCAGAAGAACACCATCATAACGAAGAACATGGCGAACATCGCGAGCATCGTCATAATAACCTCCATCATGAGCATCATGAACACCGGAATAATGATTTTGAGCATCAAAGTCAGCATGGTTACCACCGTGGATTCAACTCAGGCCATCATCAATCGCGACACCACGAAAATTTTGATGAAATGTTAGCTGGATACTTGAAGGAAAGCGAATCTCGTCTTTCAACACTAAAGCGTCAAACTGACGGTAAGCGTGGCGGTCGTGGCGGTCGTCGAAGCTAAGATGGAACTAAACAACGAATTTAAGCGGCACCTGGAACGGGGTCGCTTTTTTACTAAAAATGATAGAGTAGTCGTGGCGGTTTCAACGGGGGTAGATTCAATGGTCTTGTTAGCATTGCTACAGGAACTTCCCGCAAATATTCGTCCCCAAATAATTGTTGCCCATGTTAATCATCGGCTACGAAAGCAGAGTGAGGAAGAGGAACGATTTATTCGTGATTACTGTAATGCACACCAGCTCAAATTATTCGTTTACCACTGGTCGTTAGCTGATCATCCACAAACTGGGATTGAAGAATCTGCCCGAAAAATGCGTTATCGTTTTTTCGCTCAGGTAATGAAGGAAGAGCAAGCAACGATTTTACTGACGGCGCATCACCAAAATGATCTTGCTGAAACAATGCTAATGAAACTTACTCGCGGTGGTCAATTGCACCAGTTAATCGGGATTGAAGAAAAGCGGCCTTTTGCATCAGGAGTGCTTGAACGGCCTCTCTTAAGCTTTCCTAAACACCGCTTGCGTGAGTATGCGATCAATAATCATTTAAAGTGGTATGAAGATTTAACTAACAACGAACTAACTGTTAGTCGCAACCGTTTTCGTCATCAAGTCATTCCATTATTAGAAAAGGAAAATTCCAATTTCTTAGCTTCTTTAAGCAGTTACCATGAACAGATCGAGTTAGCGGTTGAACTTGAAAACCAGTTTGCTCAAGAACAATTAGCAAAACTTAGTAACAAGGATGGCCATCTGGATATAAAAGAACTATCTCAGTTATCTCTAGCTAAGGAGCGGCTGGTTTTAGTACGGTGGTTAGAGAAAACCGGTGTCTTAGGATTGAAACGGGGCTTTATTGAACAGTTACTTGCAGACATTAATAATCGTCATTTACCCCAGTTTGAACGTCAAGTCACCCCTGATTTGGTACTATTTAAGAACTATTCCGAACTATTTATAAAAAATGTTAATCAATCGCTACAAAAAACTCAAACTTCCATAAATTCTGTGGTAAAATTGGGCCGTTGGTATTCAATTGAAAACGATTATCAAATTGCGATCGCTAAGGATCGGGCCTTCTTTAATCAGGAAGAATACTGTCAAGAAATGTGGTTAGCACCTGAGCAGTTCCCATTAACGATTCGGCGGTGGCGAGAACGAGATCGGCTGCCATTAAAGGATGGCGGCCACCAAAAAGTTAGTCGGGTTTTAATTGATCAGAAAGTGCCGTTATCAAGACGTAATCAGCAGCTAGTAATTGTTGACGCTCAAGATAATGTTGTTTGGGTTGTTGGGCGTAAATGGGGATGGTTTACTCGTCCCCGCGACTACACTACCCGGTGGCAACAATTATTTATTGGCAGGCACGATTTGAAGAGGAGAAAAGAATGAATAACGATATTGAACGAGTTTTATACAGTAAGGAAGAAATTAATCGACGAATGGATGAACTGGCTGATCAACTGACTGCTGAATATAAGGATCAGCGCCCGTTGATTATTTCTGTAATGACTGGGGCCGTTTTATTTACTGTTGATATGATCAAGCGAATGGACATAATGGCTAAGCTTGATTTTATTGATGTTTCTAGTTACTACGGCGGAACTTCTTCCACCGGGAAAGTAAAACTGGTTCAGGATTTGAAGTCAGATGTCCGTGATCGTTCAATTCTTATTATGGAAGATATTGTTGATACTGGTCATACTCTAAAGTACCTAATTGATCTCTTAAAAGAACGCGGTGCAAAGAGTGTTAAGGTATGTACTTTGTTAGATAAGCCTGAGGGACGGCAAGTTGAAGTGAAGGCCGATTATGTTGGCTTTAATGTCCCTAATGAATTTCTAGTTGGTTATGGCTTGGATTACCAAGGATACTACAGGAATCTTCCGTATGTTGGAATTTTAAAGCCGGCTGTTTATGAAAAGAATTAATAAGGTGATGGCGAGGGAAATTTTCCTCGTCTTTTTGTTTGAGATTAGTTACTGTCAAATCAGTGGAAAAGTTAATTTAAAAAATGTAAAATTGACCAATGATGGGTGGTGATTATCAGCGCGATAATTGGCTGGTCAATATTTGTCAATTATGCTATGATAGTCACTACAATTGTAACCACACTATTGTTGCTGGTAGATAGGAGGTTGTTATGAATAACAATCGGAGAAACAATAATTTTACTCATAACGTTCTCTTCTACGCAGTGATTTTCTTATGTATTATGGGAATTGCTTACTTTTTCTTTGGTGGAAGCCAAAACAATGGACAAAGTAAGACTGTCTCACAAACAGAGTTTATCTCTGAATTGAAGAGTAACAAGGTTAAGAGTTTCCAGCTACAGCCAAATGGCGGAGTTTACAAGATTACTGGTACTTATCGTAAGCCACAATCTGTTGATAATAATTCTGCTAATAGTTTTGGTTTTGCCACGCAACGAAACAGTAAAGTTAACCACTTCCAAAGTTCGGTATTACAAAGTGACGTAACTGTTAGTCAACTGCAAAAGTATGCTAATCGGGATAACGTTAAGATCAGTACACGGGCAGAGGAATCTAACAGTGTTTGGATGAACTTGCTGTTGACTGTCCTACCACTAATCATCATGATATTCTTCTTCTACATGATGATGGGTCAAGCTGGCCAAGGTGGCGGTGGTCGTGGAGTAATGAGCTTTGGTAAGACAAAAGCAAAGCCTGCTGATGCCAAGAAAAACAAGGTTCGGTTCTCTGACGTTGCTGGTGAAGAAGAAGAAAAGCAAGAATTGGTTGAAGTTGTTGAATTCTTAAAGAATCCAAAGAAGTTCACTCGTTTGGGTGCTAAGATCCCATCTGGTGTTCTGCTTGAGGGTCCTCCAGGTACTGGTAAGACCTTGCTTGCAAAGGCGGTCGCTGGTGAATCTGGAGTTCCATTCTTCTCAATTTCTGGTTCTGACTTCGTTGAAATGTTTGTCGGTGTTGGTGCTAGCCGGGTTCGGGACTTATTCGAACAGGCTAAAAAAGCAGCCCCTGCAATCATTTTCATTGATGAAATTGATGCCGTTGGTCGACGGCGTGGTGCCGGAATGGGTGGTGGCCATGATGAACGTGAACAAACCCTGAACCAATTATTGGTTGAAATGGATGGGTTCCAAGGTGACGAAGGAGTCATCGTAATGGCTGCTACTAACCGTTCTGATGTCTTGGATCCTGCTTTGCTTCGTCCAGGTCGGTTTGACCGGAAGATTCTAGTTGGCCGTCCAGATGTTAAGGGACGTGAAGCTATTCTCCGTGTTCATGCTAAAAATAAGCCACTGGCAGCTGATGTTGATCTGAAGGAAATTGCTAAGCAAACGCCTGGCTTTGTCGGTGCTGACTTGGCTAACTTGCTAAATGAAGCTGCGCTATTAGCTGCTCGCCGAAACAAGACGCAAATTGATGCTGCTGATCTAGATGAAGCTGAAGACCGGGTAATTGCTGGTCCAGCTAAGCATGATCGGGTTGAATCAAAGCAAGAACGACGGACTGTTGCTTACCACGAAGCAGGGCACACAATTGTTGGGCTTGTCTTGAATGACGCTCGAGTCGTCCATAAGGTAACAATTGTTCCTCGTGGTCGTGCTGGTGGCTACGCTATTATGCTGCCACGTGAAGATCAAATGTTAATGTCTAAGAAGAACGCTGAAGAACAGATCGCCGGATTAATGGGTGGTCGTGCAGCTGAAGAATTAATCTTCAAGTCTCAATCTTCAGGTGCTTCTAATGACTTTGAACAAGCAACTCAAATCGCACGGGCAATGGTTACCCAATACGGGATGAGTGATAAGATTGGTCCTGTTGAATTACAAAGTTCTGGTCAAGTATTTACGGGTCAGGGCTACGACCAGTCGCCATACTCTGAAAAGACTGCTGCCTTAGTTGACGAGGAAGTTCGCCGGATTCTTCGTGAAGGACATGAACAAGCTCTTCACATCATTGAGACCCACCGTGAACAACATAAGCTGATTGCTGAAGCATTATTGAAGTACGAAACACTTGATGAAAAGCAAATTCTTAGTCTTTATAAGACGGGAAAATTGCCTGATAAGGATATTGCTGCGGCTGATGAAGAAGCCCGTGCACAAACCTTTGAAGAGTCGAAGCGTGCTTTGGAAAGATTAGAAGATGAGAAGCACAGTAATGCAACTGAACAACTAAAAGCAAGTAGTTCAGCTACAGATGGAGAAGCTCCACAAGCTGCTGATACTCCAAACAGTGAAGCAGCTGATGCACCAACATCTGCTAGTGATGCAGACTCAGATTCCGATCATTCTGATGCTTCGGATGAGCAAGATAAATAATTAGATTGAGAAACAGGGGGAATAAGCCGGCAGGACGGTCATGTTCTTCCTGTTTTTTACGTGAAAGGATGGTAAAAATGAAATCGACAGATTATTTAGTAAAAAGTATTAGCAAGGATGGTAAGTTTCGTGCCTATGCGGTTAATGCCAGTCAATTAGTTGAAAAGGCCCATGAAATCCATGATACGTGGAGTGCTTCTTCAGCTGCTCTAGGTCGAACATTAATCGGGACCCTCCTGTTAGCAACTGCCAGTCTACAAGGAGAAGCAGGAATGACCGTTAAAATTCAGGGTGATGGTCCGGTTGGGTTTATTGTTACTGACGGAACGGCTCAAGGGACAGTTAAGGGCTACATGGGGAATAACCATGTTAGTTTACCGGCCAATGAAAAGGGAAAAATTGACGTTTCTGGAGCGATTGGAAAGCACGGTACATTATCTGTTACTAAAATGGCACCTGGCGATAAGACTCCATATACTGGACAGGTTAATTTGGTTTCTGGTGAACTCGGTGATGACTTTACCTATTACCTTGCCCAATCTGAACAAATTCCATCAGCAGTCGGTCTTTCTGTTTTTGTTAATCCTGATGAGTCGATTGAAGTCGCTGGTGGTTTTATGATTCAAGTGCTCCCTGGGGCAAGTGATGAAGAAATTAGTAAACTTGAGAAGAAATTGAAGGAGTTACCATTAGTATCAGAAATGCTTCGGGATGGTGATACTCCTGAGGATATCCTGAAACGAATCTTTGGTGATCAATTGAGGATTTTAGACCGGATGCCGGTTTCATACCGTTGCGATTGCAGTAAGGAACGGTTCGCTCACGCGTTGGCAAGTATCTCAAAGAAGGACCTGGAAAAGATGATTAATGAAGATCACCATGCTGAAGCGGTTTGCCAATTCTGTGGTAAGAAGTATGAGTTTAATGAGCAGGAATTAAAAGATATCTATGCCAAAATGGACCAAGACGAATCCAAATAGCCCAATTTATTTGGTGAAAAATCGATGATGTGCTATCATGATTTGGTTATTGAACGAAGAATTAGCCAGTGCAGTTCACATTAATTTTATAATGAGGTGAAAAAATGAAGTGGCATATTGGAAATGTCGAAATTCCTAACCAGGTTGTGGTTGCCCCAATGGCTGGAGTTACCAACTCGGCATTTCGGGTAATTTGTAAGGAGTTTGGTGCAGGATACGTAGTCTGCGAGATGATTTCTGATCGGGGAATTATGTACCATAACAAGAAAACATTGAATATGATGGATGTTGATCCAAGTGAGCACCCGATGGGAATCCAGATTTTTGGTGGTACAAAGGAAACCTTAGTTCAGGCCGCTAAGTATGTTGATGAACATACAGCAGCTGATGTGATTGATATTAATATGGGATGTCCAGTTAACAAGGTTGTTAAAACTGATGCTGGTGCACGATGGTTGCTCGATCCAAATAAGGTTTACGAAATGGTATCCTATGTTACTGATGCAGTAAAGAAACCAGTTACGGTGAAAATGCGGACAGGCTGGGATGATAAGCATATTTATGCCGTTGAGAATGCCATGGCTGCTGAACGGGCTGGTGCTGCAGCATTAGCAATGCACGGTCGGACCCGAAAACAAATGTATACGGGACACGCTGATTGGAATATACTAAAAGAAGTGGCAGATCATTTATCAATTCCATTTATGGCTAATGGTGATGTTCGGACTCCAGAAGATGCTAAGCGGATTCTGGATGAGACGGGAGCAACCGCTGCAATGATTGGTCGAGCAGCTCTTGGTAACCCATGGATGTTAAAGCGAACAGAACATTACTTGGAAACTGGCGAGCTTCTTCCTGAAGCCACACCTGAACAAAAAATTAAGATGGCTAAGGAACACCTTAATCGTTTGATTGACCTCAAAGGTGAATATGTGGGAGTTCGGGAATTTCGCGGTCTTTCTACTTACTACCTTAAGGGGATTCCACGTTCTGCTCGAACCAAAGCTTCGTTAGTTGAAGCGGAGACTCGCCAGGAAATGAATGATATTTTTGATCGGTTTGCTGAACAAACAGCTGAGCGTGAATTGAAAAAAGAGCAACGGAAGCACGCTTAATTAAGAGGAGGAGAAAGTACGTGTCACAAGAATTAGATCAAATGCGCGTTCGTCGCGAAAAGATGGAAGAACTTAAAGAGGCGGGAATTGAACCATTCGGTCGTCGCTTTAAGCGGGATCACCTTGCTCAAGACTTGCACGATAAGTACGATCAATTTGATAAAGAAGAACTAAGCGAAAAGGGCGAAATGGTGATTATCGCTGGTCGAATGACTCGGAAGCGGAGTAGCGGTAAGGCTGGCTTTGCTGATTTTGTTGATCGAACAGGAAAAATTCAAGTGTATGCTCGAAAAGACATGGTTGGTGACGAACCATACCATATCTTTAAGCGTGCTGATATTGGTGACTTCCTTGGAATTGAAGGGGATGTAATCAAGACCGATACGGGAGAATTAACCGTTCGGGCCCACAAGATTACATTCTTGTCTAAAGCTCTTCGCCCACTTCCAAATAAGTGGGAAGGGGTTACCGATCCTGAAACAATTTATCGTCAACGTTACCTCGACTTGATTTCTAATCCTGAAAGCTTCAAGCGCTTCCACCAACGAACAGCGATCATTAAAGCAGTCCGTCGTTACATGGATGAACATGGCTTTACTGAAGTTGAAACACCAATTTTGAACACTCAAGCAGGGGGTGCAAATGCTCGACCATTTATTACCCACCACAATGCATTGGATATTGATATGTACTTGCGGATTGCAACCGAACTTTACTTGAAGCGGTTGATTGTTGGTGGCTTTGAACGGGTTTACGAACTTGGCCGGATTTTCCGGAATGAAGGGATGGATCCACACCATAACCCAGAATTTACCACAATGGAAACCTATGCTGCTTACTTTGACTTCCGTGACGTAATGGATGAAACTGAGGGGATTGTTAAGGCAGCGGCTAAGGTTGTCTCTGATGATGGTAAGATTACTTACCAAGGACATGAAATCGACCTTGGGGGTGAATTTAAGCGCATCACAATGGTTGACGCTGTTAAGGAAAAGACAGGAATTGACTTTAGCGATGAATCAATGACTGATGATGACGCCAAGAAACTGGCTGATGAGCATAAGGTTGAATATAAGCCATACTGGACAAAGGGGCATATCTTGAACGCCTTCTTTGAAGAATTTGTTGAAGATACCTTGATTCAACCAACATTTGTTTATGAGTACCCAGTTGAAGTTTCACCACTAGCAAAGCGGAACAAGGAAAATCCAGCAATGACTGATCGGTTTGAATTGTACGTTGATGGTAGTGAATTAGCGAATGCATTTAGTGAATTAAACGATCCAATCGATCAGAAGGAACGTTTCGAAATGCAAGCTAAGGAAAAGGCTAATGGTAATGATGAAGCAGAACCAGTAGACTTAGACTACGTTGAGGCCCTTGAATATGGGATGCCGCCAACAGGTGGTCTTGGAATCGGTATTGATCGGTTAGTAATGTTATTAACTGATGCCAAGTCTATTCGTGATGTTATCCTTTTCCCAACAATGCGTCCCGAAAAGGAAGAAACGAACGGGAAGAAGAAAAAGAACAAGAAGAAGTAAAAAAACGATTATTAATATAAAAGACTCGTGCCTGTTTGAATATGGGTGCGAGTCTTTTTTTGAGTACAAATCATAACGTATCAACGAGGAAGTAGTAACGCCAAACATAAGATAACAATAGCATTTAAGCGTGAGTTTCCACGAAGTCATCAGTTTTACTTGATTCAGAAAGGAGAAGGTTAAGACGCAAGTTGAATTTTACAAACATAGCTGTAAGGCGTTTTTTAAGAAACATCGGAAGCAGTATAACGAGATCACAACGATGATTAGCGCGGCAGTTAATAGAGAAGTGGAAACAGGGATGTCTAAAGTTAAGTTAGCCACCAGGAAGAAAATTGCCGGAAAGAGTCTCTATGAATTTAGGCTGAATGTTGGAAAGATTGGTTCTGTTAGGATCGCATTTACGGAAGATCAGGATAATGCAATTGTTTACTTTATTAGTAGCAGCTTACAGAAAACAACTTTCACTTATGAGCTAGATCGGGTAATTTTGAAAATCAATTAGGGATGTAATGCAATCTGTAGAGATGATAGTAGATAGAACGGAACACGGAAGAGAAAATAATTGAGTGGTGAAAAGTGACTAAAAGATGGTTAATTTAGACTTGTAATCAGATTATCGATACTATTGTTGAACCTAATCTGGTCCTTGTCGGGCGTAAAAGTTTTTTGTCTAAATACGGTGAAAGAATTATATTAACTATTTTTAAATTATCATTGTTTTGAAATTGACTGATGAAGAAGAGTATTAACGAGTTAAATTCAATGATCATTCGGAAAATACAAATATTCAGAATTTTGATTTAAATAAAGTTCGCAAATCAAAATAGATACGTAAAAACAAGGAAAAAAGGTGTTGACGGAAGAATAAAAGCAATGTATAGTAGTCAACGTTGTTAAACGGTTAGATTTTTTGAAAGTAACAGATTGTTTATTTATTTCAAATTATTCGTTGACATCCGTTTGATGACATGGTATCTTATAAAAGTTGCTTGTGAGACAATACTTAATAACTTAATTTGATAATTTCTTCAAATTAGTTGTTGACATTGATGATGAGCATCTGATATAATAAACTTGTTAGTCAGTACTTGTTACTGACTAAGGTAGACCTTTGAAAACTGAACAAAGTTTCGACGAATCAAATGTGTAAGGTCTTCAATCATAATGATTTGAAGCAAAACATTTGCGAAGTCAATTCGCTTAATTAATTTGAATTAGAGCTATTCAAGT
>NZ_CAKOBX010000008.1:0-100273 GCF_932750685.1 Limosilactobacillus urinaemulieris
GGCTCGGTAGCTCAGTTGGTAGAGCAACGGATTGAAGCTCCGTGTGTCGGCGGTTCGATTCCGTCCCGCGCCATTTATGGGGGAGTAGCGAAGTCTGGTTAAACGCGACGGTCTGTAAAACCGTTCCTTCGGGTTCGGTGGTTCGAATCCACTCTCCCCCACTTTATAGGGATATAGTTAAACGGTATAACTACGGTCTCCAAAACCGTCATTGTGGGTTCGATTCCTACTATCCCTGCTTTTATGAATTTTTTGGCGGTATTGGTGAAGTTTGGTTAACACACCGGTTTGTGGGTCCGGCACGCGTGGGTTCGAATCCCACATACCGCCCTTTGTTAAAAGGGATTTATTACTTTTAACGTTAACTATTTGGTGGTATAGCCAAGTGGTAAGGCAGAGGTCTGCAAAACCTTTATCATCGGTTCAAATCCGATTACCACCTTTTAGTTGTTAACTAATACTAATATTTTGCCTCTGTGGCGGAATTGGCAGACGCGCTGGACTCAAAATCCAGTTCCCGTTGAGGGAGTGTGGGTTCGACCCCCACCGGAGGCATACTTTAGATGAATGGCTAGTGTTAGTTAGCAAATATTGAAAGTAGGTTGAGGCTTGAAATCTTTAGCTTCAACCTACTTTTTTAGTTCTACGTCAAGTAATGTTGGGTATCTGTCAACTGGTATTGATGGATATCGATGCCACTCACATAAATGTGGGTGGTATTTTTTATGCAAAAAGACAATCAATTCTTAAAAAGAAAAATTTTTGATTGGCAAAGCCATAACAGGTTCGTTTGAGTGTTTTAATTTTACGATTAATTCCTTCTAGTGGACCATTCGAGAATTCATACTTAGTACTATTAATAACTGCTTGTCGATTCTTCTTTAGGGTATTAATCGACGTGTCCATTTCAGTATTGGTAGTCCGATAGTCCTGAAGAACTGCTTTAAGCAGTTCAGGATCACTTTCATGAATGGCTTGAGTAATTCCTTGGTATGTTTGGTAAACTGCCTTAAAGTCAGTGAATTTACTAGTGATTAGATCGACGGCGTTTTGCTTAGTCATATATTCGTTTATTCCCCGAAGATAAACTGGCTTTTCGGGATTAAGCTTGGTCTGCTTAAGATGGAATAACCGCCATTAAGTTTTCATAATTTTATATTCACGACTATGCTTATCGAGGGTCTTAAGAAGATTGATTCGACAGTTATCTAAAGCCCGTCCGGCTAATTGGACGATATGAAACCGATCAATAATGATTTTGGCATTAGGGAAGAGGCGGTAAATGAAACTTTGGTATTGAGCATTGAGATTGATAACAACGGTTTCTACTTGAGCCCGTTCAGCCCGACTATAGCGATTCTCAAAGTAGTCGATGATGGAAGGTGAGAGTCGATCGTGGAGCTTAACTACCAGTTGGTGAGTTTCACTGTCACAACAGATAAATGACATGATGGACTTCGTTGAACGGAATTCATCAAAGCAGAGGTGTTTAGGCAGGGCGGCCATTCGATAATGAGGTTCAACTCGTTCGGTGATGGTCCGACGAACACTACTGGCTGAACAATGACAAAGGCGAGCGATTAGCTCGCCATTCAAACCTTCACGAACTAATGCCATGATTTGATTTTTAAGATCTCGGGAAAGAGTATGATTATGTTTAGTTAATTGTGTAATAGCACCAAAAGTAGTTTGACAATTGGAACAATAGTAACGTTGCTTAGCTAGAATCATTTCATATCGAGTACCGTTAAGACTTGCCAAACGAAGATGACTTTTTCGCAAGCCGTTTTTGACCACTGATTTAAATCCACAGTTTTTACAGCGATCCACGGGATAAGTCAGTGAAGCATGAATCAGTTTCCACTCTTCATTGTTTTTCAAAATAGTTTCGACTTTGAGAACCTTGATATTCTGGTCTTCAATTCCGAGGAGATTTAGGATAGAATTGTTTTGGGACATCTGCATAACCTTCTTTACATGATTTTTGTGGTGAATTGATTGTACAACACGAGGGCAGCAGCTGTCCTTTTTGTGGACAAAAAAACTGGCATTGATGTTGTACCAATACCAGAAAGTGTATACCCCTTTTTCTATGGAAGAAAAAATGAAATTATAATGCCTAGTTTTACCACTAAGGCAAAATCGGCAAATAAGCGTAAGCAGGAATCATCAGCTAAAGTAAAACGAAGTCGACCACATTTAGCTGCTTAAATGACAATAGATAGTGTGCCTACATTACACGGTAAAAAGAGAAAATCAAAGTTTAATCTATAATCCAATATTTATTCGCAAATTTCCCGATAGCTTCTCCTAATTCTTCTGGTGAGGCTTTTATTTTACCTTGCAGCCAGTCAATAAAAATTCCTGCAACTCCGTAAATATTACCGATAATTTGTTCTAGCCCAGTTGAATTATCGTAATTAACTAATTCGTGTTTAAAGCGATCTTGAAGATAGCTAATTGTTAATTCACTATTTTGTTTACTAGCAAGCATAGTGAGCAAGTCTTGCTGCGTTGAGATATAGTCTGAAAGAGCCTGAAATAATGGAATAAAATTATTGTCTTTAGTTGCCTGTGAATAATACTTACTAAAAATATTCAAAAGATCTTTAGCTAATTCATTAATTAATGAGTGATAAAGATCATAGATATCTTGATAATGCGTATAAAAAGTTCCCCGACCAATATCAGCTAGATTAGTGATTTCAGACACAGTAATGCGGGAAAGTTCCTTTTTGCTAAGTAGATTAATTAAAGCTTTTTTTATTTGACGTTTGGTTCTATTTACACGGCGATCAGTCATTTTATTCTCTCCATTTTCTTTTTTATCGACAAATTAGGTTAAGATGTTCAAAATTTGACATTATTCCATAGATTAACCATTGTTTAACTTACTAGCCATAATATATTATACGTATGTCAATTAATCAACAGCTGTTCAAAAACTAAAAGAGGAGCAAAATTAAATGAATTGGATACGTAGAAACTATGTTGCGACAATTATTATCTGGTTATTTCTAACTGTAATATCAGTAGTTATGTTACCCGACATTTCAGCATTGATTCGGCAAAAAGGTCAGGTGACTTTACCGTCAACTAGTGAAAGTTTTCAAGCGCATAAGTTGAATAAGGAGATGCAGACAGGAAAAAATTCTAGTTCGGTTGTAATTGTCTATCATAAGGAGAGCAAGATAAATCAGAAGGATCAGAGAAAGATCAATGATCGGGTTAAACAATTAGCCCGTCAAAAAAATAATTACCAGGTCACAAAAATTACCAGTGCATTAAATGGTAAAGATGTTGCTAAACAGGTTATTTCTCGCAACCAGCAAACTGAATTGGTTAATGTTGATGTTGAGAAAACAGCTAACTTTGATCACCAGGCACAACGGATCAAGCGACTTTTAAAGATTGAAGGGTTACAGACATATGTTACTAGTGATGCTTTATTAGCGGATGAATTTTCTAATACGACCGAAGAGGGAATAAAGAAGACTGAGGTTATTGCTATTATCTTTATTTTTATCGTATTAGTGCTGGTTTTTCGTTCGTTGATCATTCCCCTAGTTTCGTTATTAAATGTGGGAATTGCGATGATTATTTCTCTAAGTTTAGTGATGAATCTTGCCAAGTATTTTAATTTTCCCACTTCTGACTTTACACAGGTCTTTTTAGTGATCATTCTGTTTGGAATTGGTACTGATTATAATATTTTGCTGTACGATAAATTCAAAGAGGAGCTTGCAAACAGCAATCAGTATCAAGCAATTAAAGTTGTCAAAGCGTCAGCTGGCCGAACAATTTTATACAGCGGATTATCAGTCTTTATTGGATTTGCTTCGTTAAGTTTTGCTAAATTTTCTTTTTATCGATCAGCAGTTAGTTGTTCGGTCGGTGTTTTAGTTCTATTAGCAGTATTACTAACTCTAAACTATTTCTTTATGGCTGTGTTAGGAAGAAAACTATTTTGGCCGTCACATAATTTTAAGATTCAGCAATCAAGTCAATTTTGGCAGTTCCTATCACAACGGGGATTGAAACAGCCGCTGATTTATATTGTGATTTTGGGGGTGATTGCAGGGATAACAATTGTGAATGCTCCGCAACAATTAAACTTTAATTCAGCTGATGAGGTGCCGAATAACAATCCAATTAAGAAGGGATACTTGATTGCCCAACGTGATTTCTCAAAGGGGAAAATTTCACCAACCACGATTAACATTAAGTTAAACCATCCCTTAAACAACCAGCAGGATTTGGCAGCAATTGATCAGATTACCAATGCTGTTAAGAAGAATTCAGGGGTGAAGTCAGTAATGTCGGTTACCCAGCCAACCGGGAAGCCGCTGAACCAGCTTTATGTCAAAAATCAATTGAAGACTGTTTTAACTGGCTTACAACAATCACAGACTGGTTTAACAACGATCAAGAATGGTTTGCAGAATGCTCGTAATCAACTGGCTAGTGCTAACGTTAAGGAGCAACTTGCACAAGTCCAACAATTAGCAGATGGAAGTCAACGGTTAGCTGATGCTAGTGGTCAATTCAACACTGGTCTAAATCGATACCTTGCAGGAACTAATCAACTAGCGAGCGGAATTGGTCAATTACAAGTGGGGATTAATTCATTTGCAAGCGGTATTAATCAGGTGACTTCTGCTAGTCAGAAATTAAATCAATCGGTAACAGAAGCTAACCAGCAGATCCAACAACTATCATCACTGATGACTAGCCATTCCAATGGATCTTACTTTGCAATTGCCAGTCAATTAAATCAAGGAACAAGTCAGCTAGCTGGAGCATTAACCACGATTAACCAGCAAGTTCCAACATTAAGCCAAGGGATTAGCCAACTAACTAGCGGGAGTAGTGAACTGATTCGTAATGGAAATCAGCTAAAGACAGCTGGCACTCAATTGGCTAGTGGAGGTCAACAGTTAAATGGTGGCATTAATCAAGTTAACGGTGGAGTTCAACAACTAAATCACCAACTACAAGCGATGACCAGTCAGTTAAGTCAGCTAGAAGCCGGCTTAAACCAGGCAGTTAGCGGATTAGATAAAGTTCAAAATGGAATAAATAATGAGGTCCAGTTATATTAAGAAACTCACCAGTAGGTAACCAGTTAAACATTCCACAAAATAAGCTTAATAATAGTGATCTTGTAACTTCCTACAATATTTATATGAATAAAAATCGTCAATTAACACAATTATCAGTAGTCTTAAAAGCTGATCCTAATAGCCATGCTGCTGCCAAAACAGTTAAGCAACTTGAAAAAGATGTTAAAGCACAGATAAAAGCGACATCATTAAGTAAGGCCAAATTGGCAATTGGTGGTCAAACGTCACAAAATCTTGATCTTGAGACGTTATCTCAGGGAGACTTCACACGGACTGCTATGATCATGATTATTGGTATTGGGATTGCCTTACTGTTTTTTACGCGGTCAGTTCTTCAACCAATGGTGATTATTGCTACTCTGGTTGGAACCTACTATACTGCCATTAATCTAACAACCCTTATTGCACAGTACTTGCTTCATGAGCAAATGTTAACGTGGAATGCACCCTTTTTTACCTTTATTATGCTTGTCGAGCTAGGAGTCGATTACAGCATTTTCTTGATGATGCGTTATCGAGATGAAGAACTAGTGGATCCTGGCAATCAGGTTAAGCATATTCTACAATCTGCAACCGTTATTGGTACTGTTGTGATGTCGGCAATTATTATTTTGAGTGGAACCTTTACTGCTCTAATCCCATCTGGAATCATGACTTTAATTCAGGTTGCGATTGCTGTGATTCTTGGCTTGATGATTTTGGTAACCGTATTGCCAATTATCATGTCTGCATATGTTAAGCTAACTTATGATTCACGAGTTAATAAGGGAATCAAAATAAAAAGTAATACAAAATAACCGTAAATTTAGACCTCTCCACTAAATTTTATTAAAGTAAGCAGTTAAGGATTAGCTATACATGAATTATTTTTCATATATCCAGATTAATAAATTCTTAGTTAGGTGATTTATCTATTGATAATATGAGAAAGAGAAAAAAGACGGATTTTCAATACAAAATTCAGGAGAAAGTTAATAAGGCAGGACTTTGTACTTTATCATTCTTAATTAGATTGTCTCAATTGAGTAAAAATCACAATAAATAGTAGATATAATATCCTACCCCCTACATATTGTGTTAGGGAAGTCAACCTTTCTCTTCAATTTATTCAATAGTAAGATAGCAATCGTTAAACAATAAAAGAGGGGTCTGCAGAAATGAAAATAGAGTTAATGAATGATACAAGTTTACAAAATCTTACCGATGTAAAGGTTGTAAAGCGTGACGGCACCGAGACACCCTTTTACGGCTATAAGATTGACTTAGTGTTAAAAGAACTAGATGCTGATGATAAAACGAAAGCTGCTGTTTACCAAGAGCTGCTCTCCTTCATGGGAAAGAAAACAGTTTCTACGATTGAAATTGCACAGGCATTTATTTCGGGGCTAAAGAAAGCAGACCAAAACATTTTGGCCCAAAAATATGTTAACTATCGCCGTCAAGACGAAGAAAACTTCGCGGAAGCAACTGATCCACAATACAAGCTTAGTCAATTGTTTGACCGCAATTCTCGAGTTGTCCACGAAAACGCGAATAAGGATAGTCACGTTTTTAATACGCAACGGGATCTGGAAGCAGGGGTCGTTAGCCGTGCTTTGGGATTGAGAATGTTACCTGACTTAGTTGCTAAGGCGCATTTACGTGGCGATATTCACTGGCATGATTTGGACTATTCACCAGTGACTCCTGAAACTAATTGTTGTCTGATTGACTTTGATGAAATGTTCAAAAATGGCTTCAAAATTGGGAATGCTTGGGTTTCTTCACCACGTTCAATTCAAACGGCAACTGCCCAGATGTCCCAAATCATTGCAAACGTAGCTTCGTTACAATATGGAGGTTGTTCCGCTAACCGGATTGACCAATTATTGGAACCATATGCTAAATTGAATTACCAAAAGCATATGAAGGATGCTGAGGAGTGGATTGCTCCTGAAAAGCGGGAAGAATTTGCTCGGGCGAAGACAAAGAAGGATATCTATGATGCAATGCAGGCCCTGGAATATGAGATCAACACTCTATATTCAAGCCAGGGTCAAACACCATTTACCACAATCAACTTTGGTCTAGGAACCAGTTGGATTAGTCGGGAAATCCAAAAAGCAATTTTGAAGATCCGAATTAAGGGATTGGGGAAAGAACACCGGACGGCCATCTTCCCTAAATTGATTTTTACACTAAAGCGTGGACTAAACTTACAACCTGGTGATCCAAATTATGATATTAAGCAGCTTGCACTTGAATGTTCAACTAAGCGGATGTACCCGGACCTATTAATGTACGATAAAATCAAAGAAATCACTGGTAGTTTTAAGACGCCAATGGGATGTCGTTCGTTCTTACAAGGGTGGAAAGACCCGGAAACTGGTAAAGAGGTTAATTCTGGTCGAATGAATCTTGGAGTTGTAACGGTTAACTTACCGCGGATTGCCCTTGAAGCTCAAGGTGATAAGGAACTCTTTTGGCAAATTTTCCAAGAAAAGATGAATATTTGTCACACTGCCTTGAAGTACCGAATTGCCCGGACAAAGCAGGCTAAGCCCGAAAATGCGCCATTGCTTTACATGTACGGTGCGTTTGGTAAGCGACTAAAGCGGACTGATAGTGTTGATGAAGTCTTTAAGAATAGCCGAGCAACTATTTCTCTGGGATACATTGGATTATATGAAGTTTGCACCACTTTTTATGGTTCAAATTGGGAACACAACCAGGAAGCTCATGACTTTGCAGTTTCGATTGCTAAGGCGATGCATGAACTTTGTGCTAAGTGGGAAAGTGAAGAGGGCTACCATTATAGTCTTTACTCAACTCCTGCTGAATCATTAACTGATACTTTCTGTCAAGATGACCTCAAAAAGTTTGGTCGGATTGAAGATGTTACTGATAAGGAATATTACACTAATAGTTTTCACTATGATGTTCGCAAGCACCCAACACCATTTGAAAAGCTAGAATTTGAAGAAGCATTTCCATACCAAGCTGCAGGTGGCTTTATCCACTATTGCGAATATCCAAACCTTCGCCAAAATCCTAAGGCGCTCGAAGCAGTTTGGGACTGGGCGTATGATCATGTCGGTTACTTAGGAACAAATACTGCAATTGATCAATGCTTTAAGTGTGGATTTAAAGGTGAGTTTGAGGCAACTGCACGTGGATTTAAGTGTCCGCAATGTGGAAACCATGATCCGGCAACGTGTGATGTTGTTAAGCGGACTTGTGGCTACTTAGGTAATCCACAACAGCGGCCAATGGTTCATGGTCGGCACGAGGAAATCATCCACCGAGTAAAGCATATGAGTTCTTCAATGATTAAGTCGGCTGCTCAGTTTGAACAAAATCGTCAATTCGATTCAAAAGAAGATCGGGCTGCCATTAATGGCGATCAAATTTAGTGGGGGATTAAAATGGTAGAGAAAAGACCGCAAAGATTACCCAAAAATCCACAACCAAAAGAATGGTTAGCAAAGGATCATTCACTTCAATACGTAGCGGACTATAAGCCATTTAATTTTGTTGATGGTGAAGGGGTTCGTTGCAGCGTCTATGTCAGTGGTTGTTTATTTAATTGTCCGGGTTGCTACAATAAGGCGGCACAAAACTTCCACTATGGGCAGCCTTATACTCAGGAACTTGAAGATCAGATAATGGAGGATCTTTCGCAAAGCTATGTTCAGGGGCTTACTCTTCTTGGTGGCGAACCGTTCTTAAACACCCAGGTTTGTTTAAAGTTAATTCATCGGCTACGAAAGGAATTCGGCCATACTAAAGATATTTGGTCATGGTCTGGATATACCTGGGAGGAACTATTGAAGGATTCTGATGATAAACTGGAAATGCTTCATAATATTGATATCTTGGTTGATGGCCGGTTTTTATTGGCAAAAAAGGATCTGACCTTACAATTCCGGGGTAGTTCCAACCAACGGATTATTGATGTTCCGAAGTCATTCGCTAGTGGCAAGGTAGTCATTTGGGATAAGTTAGTCCATTAACAGGTGAGATTAATGAATGAAGAATTATTGAAGACTGTCCAAAAGGCTAGCCAGGGGCAACCAGACTGGCTACAAAAGAAACGTTCATTAGCAATAATGCTGCAAAAACGGTTTCCGTTAGCCAATCAGCAACAAGCATGGTTAACAAAGTGGCAACAACCAAATCTTGCTGCCAATGATGAATCTTCGTTGCTGAATCATGACGGGGATGATTTTGTGGCACTGCCAATTAACCTAGCCGTTCAGAAATATCCTGAATTATTACAGGAAAACTTGATGGAGAAAGCAGTTCGCTGGCAGGACAACCAGTTGAACGCACTTCACCTGGCATTGATGGATACTGGGCAATTCATTTATGTTCCAGATAATACAAAACTAGAGGAACCATTGAAAATTGGGTTAGTTACGAGGAGCAATAATCCGCATAATCTAATTATTGTTGGTGCAGGCGCTCAGGTAACGATTATTGAAGAGAGTAGTTATGAAACGCAGGCTCCGTTATACGCTGCTACTGAAATTTTGCTGGGAACGGGCGCTCAGGTGAAGTTCTGCCAAAATAACTGTTATTATGGTGATTTAGTTCGTCAAGCGGTTCATGCTTATCAAGCACGTGGTTCAAAGCTTGAGATTGAAGGGGTTATTCCAGAGAATCAGCATGGATACAGTAGCTTTTATAGTTTTCTTGATGGTTCTGATGCGCATTGGAATATCCAGCTAGCTTCGATGGTTGAGGCTGACTGCCAGCAAGAGGTGGTTACTCAGGTTGATGGCTACGGTGAAAACACTAGTGCCCAAGTAAATGAGTGGGGATGGGTTGATTCCAATGCTCAAATAAAGTGGGGGAAATTAGCCACTGTGGATGAGGAACCATTAGAGCTTCATCAGCACCGCATTATTGCTAGTAGTGATAGGATAGTGGTAGATGATCAAGAAAAGGCTCCCCGTTTTAATGCTTCTGGTGACTTCTTTAGGGCGCAATTACCAGCCGATTCATGGTTAGTGCGTCATTCTTAGTTACAAAACGGTTACAAAAACGCACAAAATAGTGATAAAAAGGCTAAATTAACGGTCGGAAATCCTTAATTTAGCCTTTTTTATTTTTCTTTATTACAAAATATATTTTATAAATGATTTGATAAGGAAGGACACTTAGATCGCTTGCTATTGGGATCCGTTATCATTTCTCAAGAGTGAAAATAAACCTTTTGTTACATCAGATTACGGAAAAGGCTGAAATTGATAATCTGTGGTAACTACCGTGTAATTTTAATCGTGTATATTAGAAACCGTTGATGAGGTCATCAACAACTTAAATTAATAATTAGAAATTTGAAACAACATTTGAGAAAAGGAAGGTATTTCATTTATATGAATAAGTTATCGAAGAACATCGCTAAAGTTACAGCTGCTGTAGCCGGGGTTGTTGCCTTAGGTACTATCGCAACTACCACAACCGCTAACGCCGACTCAATTTACACGGTGCAAAGCGGTGACACCTTATCAGGAATTTCATATAAGTTAGGTCATGATTTAACTTTTGTTGATAAATTAGCTTCAAACAACAACATTGCTAACAAGAACTTGATCTACGTTGGTCAAAAGTTAGTAATTAAGGATGACGGTGAAGTTGCACCTGCTACTCAACAACAAGTTGAAACCTTACCATCAGCAAATACTGCTAACCAAACTAGTTCTGCAGCTACCTCAACTAGTGCTGCTAGTCAAAGCCAAGCACAACCACAACAAGCTGCTTCAGCAAATACTCAGGCACAAACCGCAACTGCAACAACTTCAGCAAGCAATGCTGCAAGTTACAGTAACTACACATCAAGCGTAGCCGGTAATGATGCTGCCGCAAAGGCATGGATTGCTGCCCGTGAATCAGGTGGTAACTATGGTGCCCAAAACGGTCAATACATTGGTAAGTACCAATTATCCGCATCATACCTTAACGGTGACTACTCCGCCGCAAACCAAGAACGAGTAGCCGACCAATACGTAGCTAGCCGTTACGGTTCCTGGAGTGCCGCACAATCATTCTGGCAATCACACGGTTGGTACTAAAATAGATAGAGCGCGAGCCAGTTAAGAGCTTGCGGAAAGATAACAATTTCCCCTGCCGAGGGCGACTTGCGCCTAGGCAGGGGTTTGTTATCTCTAGCAAGCTCCTGGCGAGCGCATTTCGACTATGTTGCCGAGAAATATCTTGAGTGAATTTAGGGTGAACGCGTTTCGACTATGGTGCCTATAACAATTTTCCCTGCCGAGGGCGACTTGCGCCTAGGCAGGGGTTTGTTATCTCTAAGGGCTTTCCTGCGAACGTGTTTCAGTAATAAAATAGTAAAAAACTTTCGATAATAGTGTTGTCCATTATTATCGAAAGTTTTTGTTATAATCTAAATACAATAATCTATGAATAGGTGTGGGAGATAAATGCTGTTTAAGTCAAAAAATGATCAGGAATCAATTGATCGTGCTAAAAAAATGTATGGAGCAGGAATAAATCGTGGCCTAGCAGGCTTCGTTTCTCAGGGGCGAAAGAAGAAAAAACAGTCAGTAATTAGTGAATTCGATGAAATTACTTTAACAACGACTGAAAAAATTCCAGAGAACGATTACAGGATCATTGGAGTAGTATTTGGAACTGCTAATGGGGAAGAGAAAACGTCTGCCCATGAGCAAGCAATTAAAGTATTACGGGATAAGGCCAAACAAGTAGGAGCAGATGTAGTAGTAGCAATGCGCTTTGAGTCCACATCTTCAACGGTTACGGCATATGGGACTGCAGTTAAAATAGTCAAATAAATACTTAACGGCTTCTCAACTTTCAAATCATTTCGGGAGTTGAGGAGCCGTTATTAAATTAAATTTTCTATGGCTTATCTTTACTGATTGAGTTAATAATTGCTGCTTGTTTTTGGCGATTTTCTTTTCGATGTTGGCGACGAGCTGCATAGCCAGCTACCATTGCTTTTTGCTCTGCTGTTTGTGGAATCAATTGGTCGTACTGGATTACTTTTTTAGGGTCTTGGATCACGTAAGTCATGAAGCAGGAAAAGCCGACGAAACGTTCACCAGTCATCAAGTGTTCACCAATGACTTTGACGAACACTTCTAATGATCTATGGCCAACACCTGTAACATAGGCTTCCATGCACATTGAGTCTTGGAGTTGAAATGGTTTAAGAAATTGAACATGGTCCATAGCGGCAGTCACGACAGTTGAGCGGGTGACACGCATTGCGGCAACAGATGCTTCACCGTCTACTAGCTCTAAAATTCGTCCGCCAAAAACGGTTCCGTGTTCATTTAGATCAGCATTGAAAACACGGTGCAGAGAGACGGCGAGGGTTTCATTACAATTTATCTTCATTATTCATGGTTCTCCTTAAAAATATTTACTTATAGTTTATTTTAGCATAGTTAAGAAACCGTTTTCTTTAATAAAATTTGGTATTTTATGTAAATAAATGAAATTTTGTTAATATTTTTTTCATCTCTCTCTTAAAAATATACTATAATAGAGACACTACGGAGATGAAAGGATGAGATTAATGTCAAAAGACAGTCAGATTATTGATACTAAGTCACTATATGTAAATCCTGAGCGTGGAGTAGCGACCTTAAATTACAGTCAAAATTACTTCACTGATATTCCTTCATTAGTAAATAGTGATGAAGTAAAGCAAATCGTTAAATTATACTTGGATTCACGAAACCCTGATAATGATGATGATGCTTTTGATAATGCCAGTGTTGATAAGTTTATCGATGTATTAAAGAAGATCCTTTTTGACGATGATAGTGCCTTTGATGAATATGATCCTAAAGATATCTTAGCTAGTGTCGAAGAATTGTATTCATACTATCGTTCATTATTGCGGGTTTCTGTTATCAGTTACAATGATAATAAAATCGTTGGTAACGAATTCCGGACTATTGATACCCAATTTAATGATTTGGTACGAAAGCTTTACCGGATTCTTGAAGAAAAACTTCAAGGCTTTGAAAACCGGACTTACCGACAAGTCAATGCGGCAACTAACGCTACAATTTTAGTTCAACAACATGATTGGAAGATTCCTGCTGGTTATGAAGAACTGCGTGACATTGATTTCATCAATACCGTAATGCTCCGGCCACCAATGATGATGCATACTAAGAGTAACAAGCGGGAAGGTGTCTTCTCGGCTGTAGAAGAGAACCCGGTCGATCGTTTCCATGGTGAACGGGGTAAGTGGTTCTGTTATCCAGCTAAGATTGGTGAAAGTCTTGCCTTCATCTACTTTAACGTTGACTACTTAGTAAACGGGATTGCTCTTTCAAACTTGTTTGAATTAGCATCACCCGAAGAAGTTGAAGGACAAAAGCCAGATCTTGTTGTTCTCTTTGGCCTTGAAAAGACTGAGGGAATGGTTTCACACTATTACCACGATGAGAAGAACGATATTTGGGTTGGGGAAGTACCATATACTGACAAGACCACTTACTTTGGTTACATGAAGAAGATGTGCTTGACCGTTCATAACCTTCACCAAATTTACAATGGTCGTTTGCCAATTCACGGTTCAATGTTAAAGATCAAGTTCACTAATGGTAAGGAAAAGAACGTTGTCTTTTTTGGGGACTCTGGTGCCGGGAAGTCAGAATCAATCGAAGCCTTACAAGAATTAGCTGATGATAAAATTGTTAGCATGGAAACCATTTTTGATGATATGGGAAGCTTTACCTTAACTGATGATGGTCACATCTATGCACAAGGTACAGAAACTGGTGCCTTTGTTCGTTTGGACGACTTGAGCAGTGCGGTTGCATTTAACAACATGGACCGTGGGGTATACTTGAACCCAGAACGGAAGAATGCCCGGGTTATTATTCCAGCTGATACTTACCAAAATGTTGTTAAGCACCATCATATTGACATGTGGTTGTATGCTAACAACTATAGCGATCAAGTTGGAATTCACCGCTTTGACACTAAGGAAGAAGCTGAAAAAGTCTTTATTGCTGGTCAACGAAAGGCCTTGGGAACAACTGATGAAGTTGGGATGAGTAAGACATTCTTTGCTAACCCATTTGGTCCTGTTCAAGAACCAGAAAAGACTAAGCCAGTTATCGACAAGGTCTTCACTGAACTATTTAATAAGGGAGTTTATGTTGGTGAAATCTTCACTCACCTTGGAAATGACAAGTCTAAGGATGCATTGAAGGAGTCTGCCTCTGAATTGCTCGATGTTTTGATGAATAACTAAATTCAAATTACAAAGACGTCAATAATTGAAATAGTCCTGTAACATTTACGTGTTATGGGGCTTTTTTTAGCTTAAAATCGGGATTTTAAATTAAAAATTGGTAAAATAATAGAACATTTGGTTGATTTCCAAATTAGCGAAGGAAAAATTTAGGATAACCGAAGAACGTTGGTATATCAGTAAATGACTCTTTTCGTAAAATGAATATATAAGAAAAAGATGCATATTTGTTACAAAAAATTACAAAAATAGCGGAATTTGAAAAATCGTGGTAACCCATCCGTAACGCTGAACCTGTATAGTATATAACCGTTGATGATATCTAAAACATCAATTTCCAAAACAATTAACATCATATTACTTACAAACTTACAAGAGAAAAGGATGGATTGATTTTTTTATGAAGTTATCTAAGAAAGCAGCTAAGATTACAGCAGCCATTGCCGGTGCCGTTGCTTTAGGTACTGTAGCTACTGCAACCACCGCTAGCGCCGACAGTATTTACACTGTTCAATCAGGCGACACCCTTTCTGGGATTTCTTACAAATTAGGTCATGATTTAACTTTCGTTGATACTTTGGCCTCAAACAACAACATTGCTAACAAGAACTTGATCTACGTTGGTCAAAAGTTAGTAATTAAGGATGACGGTGAAGTTGCACCTGCTACTCAACAACAAGTTGAAACTTTGCCATCAGCAAATACCACAACTCAAAACAACCAAACTAGTTCTGCAGCTACTACTAACAACTCAGCTGCACAAACAGCAACTGCAACAACTTCAGCAAGCAATGCTGCAAGTTACAGTAACTACACATCAAGCGTAGCCGGTAACGATGCTGCCGCAAAGGCATGGATTGCTGCCCGTGAATCAGGTGGTAACTACGGTGCCCAAAACGGTCAATACATTGGTAAGTACCAATTATCCGCATCATACCTTAACGGTGACTACTCCGCCGCAAACCAAGAACGAGTAGCCGACCAATACGTAGCTAGCCGTTACGGTTCCTGGAGTGCCGCACAATCATTCTGGCAATCACACGGTTGGTACTAAAATAGAGCGTGAACCCGTATAAAATTCACGGTTGATAACGATTTCTCCCGCCAATGGTGGTTAATCACCATTGGCGGGAGTTCGTTATCTTGAGTGAATTTAGGGTGAACGCGTTTCGACTATGGTGCCGAGAAACAATTTCTCCCGACTGGGTGCTGAAAGCACCTGGGAGGGAGTTTGTTGTCTTTAAGGGCTTTCCTGCGAACGCATTTCGGCTATGTTGCCGAGAAATATCTTGAGTGAATTTAGGGCGAGCGCATTTCGACTATGCTGCCGAAAAATATCTTGAGTGAATTTAGGGTGAACGCGTTTCGGCTATGTTGCCGAGAAACCAATCTTAACCATATAACATTCAAAAAGCTAATTAGTGTACATCACTAGTTAGCTTTTTTCGATCTTACTGAGTTTAATTACGATAACCAAACTTCTTTTTCTCAATCTAATTATTCATCCCCAAGAGAAACTGGTAAAATAGGTAATTGACATCATGATATTGTGTTTTATTAGGGAGTGAACACTAAATATGGCAATTTTACAGATAAAAGATCTTCACGTTGCGGTTGAAGACGAAGAAACTCATCAACAAAAGGAAATCCTTAAGGGTGTTAACCTTAAAATGCAAACCGGAGAAATTCATGCAATTATGGGACCAAATGGGACTGGAAAATCAACTTTATCCCAGACGATTATGGGACAACCCAATTATCATGTTACACAAGGTGACATTTTATTAAATGGCGAGAGTATCCTTGAGATGCCCGTTGATGAGCGTGCACGAAAAGGATTATTTTTAGCAATGCAGTATCCAGCTGAAATTCAAGGAGTAACCAATGCCGAATTCTTGCGAGCAGCCATGAATGCACGGCGACCAAAGGATAACCAAATTTCAATTATGGATTTTCTCCAAGAACTTGACCAAAAACTTGCACTGCTAGATATGAAAGAGTCGATGACGGAACGTTACCTTAACGAAGGCTTTTCTGGTGGTGAAAAGAAGCGAAACGAAATTCTTCAATTATTAATGATTAAACCAAGCTTTGCGATTTTAGACGAAATTGATTCAGGACTGGATATCGATGCCTTGAAAGTTGTTTCTCGAGGAGTTAATTCCATGCGGGGTGCTAATTTCGGTTCGTTAATCATTACCCACTACCAGCGACTACTAAACTATATTGTTCCCGACACAGTTCATGTAATGATGGGTGGACGAATTGTTAAAGATGGGGGCCCTGAGTTAGCGAAAAAACTAGAAGCTGAGGGGTATGCCGGATTGCGTGATGAACTTGGCTTAAAAGTTGACTTGGTTGACGAAGATAAGTAGGGGTACTAACATTATGAAATTTAGTTATTCACACCTTAAATCCCAACTTCAGCAATATGTAACGAATCAGGAGCCAGAAGAGTTGGCTAAATTGCGCCAAAGTGCATTTCAGTATGTAACGACTGCACAGTTGCCCAAAGTAACCAAATTTAATTTTCAAGATTGGCCACTCATCTCCGCACAGTCAGCGCCTCTTCATTTTCCTGAAGCGGTTGAACGGCTAACGGATTCTGATCAAGTTACAGTAGAAGCAAGTTCACAGAAAGTGACAGTTGTGCTCCCAAATTCACTGAAAAAACAGGGGCTTATTATTAGCGAGCTGGGTTCGATAATCAAGAAGCATCCTCAAATGCTAACCAAGTACTTGGCAAAGGTAATTCAACCAGACGAGAACCTTCTTGCGGCTTACCATACTGCATTTATTAATCAAGGCCTTTTCATATACGTTCCTCGTAATGTTGAATTGAAAAAGCCACTTCACTTGACGGTTAACTTTGATCAGGCTGTTAAAGGGACAATTAATTTTCATTTATTGATTGTTGCTGGGGAAAATAGTCGTTTCCAAATCATTGATCACTTAGTTTCCTCCCGTCAGCAAGATAACCCGTTAACCAATTTTGTGGAAATTATGGCTGAGGAAAATAGCGAAGTCCACTTTTCCTCACTTGATCACCTAGCACAACGAAGTCCCAGTTATTATCAATATCGTGCAGCAATAAAGAACTATGCTAAAGCTGACTGGGCAATTGGCCTAATGAATGAATGCAACACTGTCGGTGGAATTGATTCAGAATTAATTGGTGAAGGAGCACATGCTAACTCACAACTGATTGCCCTAACCACAAATGACCAACAGCTTGGGATTAATAATCGGGTTATTAACCGCAGTCCTCATTCACGGGGATTAATTAATCAACGCGGGGTCGCCCTTGGTAATTCACGACTGATTTTCAATGGAATTGGTCAAATTATTCACGGAGCGCATGGATCTGAAGCTGAACAACAAAACCGCTTATTGATGATGTCACCACATGCAACGGGTGATGCGAATCCAATTTTGTTGATTGATGAAAATGACGTTGAAGCGGGCCATGCAGCGAGTGTCGGCAAGATTAATCAGGATCAGCTTTACTACCTATTAAGTCGGGGGATCCCCCTGCACCAAGCACAACGAATGGTAATCCGGGGATTTTTGAGTGCGGTAATTACGGCGGTTCCTGATAAAAACGTCCGCCAAGAAATGGTTGATATTTTGGAAAGGAAGTTAATGGAAAATGCCTAATTGGGAACTTGTCCGTCAAGATTTTTCTGAATTACACCAAAATATGAACGGTGAACGGCTTGCCTATCTTGATAATGCGGCGACAAGCTTAAAACCGACGTCCGTTATTGACCGGTTAGTCAGCTTTTATCAACGAGAAAATGCTAACGTCCACCGGGGAACATACCAGCTATCATTCAAGGCAACTGCAGAATATGAGAACGCTCGTAAAATCGTTCAACGCTTCATTAATGCTAAAAGTTCCCGTGAGATAATCTTTACCCGGGGAACGACCGAAAGTATTAATTTAATTGCAGCCACTTATGGTGAGCAGAATATTGAGTCGGGGGATGAAATCGTAATTTCGCTTGCGGAACATCACAGCAATTTGATTCCTTGGCAGCAGTTAGCGATCAGAAAAAAGGCGGTCTTAAAATACATTAATTTAACCCCAACCGGTGAAATTGATTTAGCCGATGCCAAACAAAAGATTACCGCTAAAACGAAAATTGTTGCAGTGGCCCACATTGGCAATGTTCTCGGTAATGTTAGTCCAATCAGAGAACTAGCAGAGGTTGCTCACCAGAACGGGGCAATTATTGTTGTTGACGGTGCCCAAGCAGCTTGTCATGTTCCGATAGATGTGCAAAAGTTAGCAGCTGACTTCTATGCTTTTTCGGGACATAAAATGTTGGGACCAACGGGAATTGGCGTTTTATATGGAAACCAACAGCTCCTTGAACAAATGCCACCTTACCAGTTTGGTGGTGAAATGATCACGGATGTTCAACTTGATAATAGTCAGTGGGATCAGATCCCGTATAAATTTGAAGCAGGGACTCCTAATATTGCGGGAGCAGTAGGATTGGCAACGGCAATTAAGTATTTAGAACAGGTTGGGATGACGCAAATAAAGATACGGGATACGGAATTAATGGCTTATTTAGTACCTAAATTAATTGCGATTCCTGGAGTGAAAGTTTACGGTTCACAGAAGCCTCAGCAGCACGTTGGGGTTGTTTCATTCAATCTCGGTACTCTTCACCCTCATGACGTTGCAACGGCATTAGACATGGAAGGAGTAGCCGTTCGTGCGGGCCACCATTGTGCTGAACCACTTGTTCATTCACTGGGGACCAATGCGACCGTTCGCGCTAGTTTGGCGTTTTACAATAATCAAGCTGACTGTGACCAGTTAATTAATGCAATCAAAGAAACAAAGGAGTTCTTTAAGGGTGAGCTTAGATAAATTAAATCAATTATACCGGGCAGTAATTTTAGAACATGCAGCTAATCCTCATCATCATTATGCTGTGGCTAACGCTACTAATGAAAAGACGCTTCACAATACAACTTGTGGCGACACAATTAACTTAAGTCTTCATCTGGATGCAGATAACAGAATAACTGATATTGGCTTTACCGGTCAGGGATGCACGATTAGTCAGGCCTCAGCTAGTATGCTAACTGATGTAATGATGGGTAAAACAATGGAAGAGGCACTAACGATTGCTAAAATCTTTTCTGATGAAGCAATTGGCGAAAAACACTCTGGAGAAGAATTGAACAAGTTAGGGGATGCTCGTGTACTAACCCAAATTATGGAGTTTCCTACCCGGATCAAGTGTGCAACTTTAGCTTGGTGGGCCCTGCAAGAAGCCCTGCTCAAGAATGCAAAAGGAGACAAGTAATCGTGACAGATGTAAATAATGTCCTCGGTAATCAAGACTATCAATATGGATTTCATGATGATGTGAAGCCACTTTATTCAACGGGACGCGGATTAACTGAGGCAACGGTTCGTAAAATTTCGGCAGAAAAGCATGAGCCGCAATGGATGTTGGATTATCGGTTAGAGTCATTTCATATTTATCAAAAAATGGCGCTACCTAAGTTCGGTCCAGATCTATCAGGCTTGGACTTAGAGAACATGTTATATTACCAGAAAATGACCGATAAGAAGTACCGAGATTGGAATGATGTTCCTGAAGAGTTAAAACGTACTTTTGATCGTCTTGGGGTGCCAGAAGCAGAACGAAAATACCTCGCTGGTTCAGCTGCTCAGTATGAGTCAGAAGTTGTTTACCACAACATGAAGCAACAATTTGCCAAACAGGGGATCGTTTTCACTGATACTGACACTGCCTTACAAAAGTATCCAGACCTATTCAAGAAGTGGTTCGGAAAGTTAGTTAAACCAGCTGATAATAAATTTGCTGCGCTGAACGGTGCCGTGTGGTCCGGTGGATCCTTTATTTATGTTCCTAAGGGTGTTAAGGTCAAAACGCCAATCCAGGCTTATTTCCGGTTAAATGCGGAGAATACGGGGCAGTTTGAACGAACGTTAATTATTGTTGATGAAGGTGCTAGTGTTGATTACGTTGAAGGGTGTACTGCACCAAATTATTCGTCCGATAGTTTGCATGCTGCAGTAGTTGAAGTGAATGTTTTAAAAGATGCTTATTGTCGCTACACGACGATCCAAAACTGGTCAAAGAATGTTTATAGTTTGGAGACGAAGCGGGCAGCTGCAGCCGAGAACGCCACAATGGAATGGGTCGATGGAAACCTTGGCTCCAAAGTTACCATGAAGTACCCGAGTGTCTACTTAAATGGTCGTGGTGCTCGGGGAACAATGCTTTCAATTGCAGTAGCCAGTGATCATATTCATCAGGACTCAGGAGCACGGATGATCCACAATGCCCCGAATACTTCTAGTTCGATTGTTTCTAAGTCGATTGCCCGAACGGGTGGTTCAACAGATTATCGAGGAAATATCCGCTTTACCGAAAAAGCTAACGGTTCAAAAGCTCACGTGGAATGTGACACGATTATTATGGATGACCAATCATCATCAGATACAATTCCGATTAACGAAATTAATAACTCGGATGTTACGATGGAGCATGAGGCGAAGGTTTCAAAAATTTCTGAAGAAAAGCTCTATTATTTAATGAGTCGGGGAATTAGCGAACGAAAAGCGACGGAAATGATTATCATGGGCTTTGTAGAACCCTTTACGAAGAAACTGCCAATGGAGTACGCAGTTGAGCTAAATCGACTGATTAGTTTTGAAATGGAAGGTTCGATTGGCTAAGGGGGATTATCATGTTAGATAAAGAGAAATTAAGTCCTATTGAACAAGAGGTCCTTAAAAAATTGCAAACCGTGATTGATCCGGAATTGGGGATTGATTTAGTCAATCTGGGCCTTATCTACGGAATTGAGGTTAATGATCAACAATGTAAAATTACGATGACCTTAACAACGATGGGCTGTCCAATCAGTGATTTGCTTTATAAAATGATTAAGGAGGCTGTTCTCCAAGTAGCAGAGATTACGAAATGTGAGATTAACCTTGTCTGGGAGCCAACTTGGACTCCAGAAAAAATGAGCCGTTTTGCACGAATAGCATTAGGTGTTCGGTATTAAGGGTAAAGGAGAATTAACCTGGTTCGAAGATAGCTTTTGGATTTTAAAAACAACCTAAGATTAGTTCAGAACGAACTAATTTTAGGTTGCTTTGTTTTTATCTAGATTGGAGACTATCTAAATTGTTGCTAAGGGTTCTTTAGTTTGGGGTTTTGGAAAGGCCTTTGCGAGTGCTTCAAGTTCATCGGTAGAGAAACTAATATTTAATGCTTCAACATTTTCTCTTGCATGGACGGGACTAGCTGCCTTGGGAATTGCTAGGGTATGTTGATCACGAATTACCCAGGCTAACATTATTTGGTAGACAGTTACTTGATGATTAGCGGCCAATTCTTTTAGTAAGGGATTGGTTGTTAAATTGCCGCTTAATCGATCTCCCTGAGAAAGTGGGGAATAAGCGATTAGTGGTAAGTTATTAGCCCGCATGAGCGGAAGAAGATCATATTCAATTCCCCGTTGATCAAGGTTATACAGATCTTCATTAGCAACGCATTCTCGACCATGAGGAAGTGCCCATAATTCTTCCAAATCAGCAACATCAAAATTTGAAACGCCCCAGTGACGAATCTTTCCCTTAATTTGCATCTTAACTAGTTCATCTACCGTTTCTGCAAGGGGAATTCCGCCTCGCCAGTGAAGTAGGTAAAGATCAAAATAATCAGTTTGCATTAGCTTAAGACTCCGATCAAGGCTTTTTTCCAATCGTTGATGACCAGCATTCTGGGGCAGTACCTTATCGATGAGATAAAGCTTTGACCGGTCAAATGATTTAATTGCCTCACTGGTAAGCTTTTCCGCCCGTCCTTGACCATACATTTCGGCAGTATCAATTACGGTTGCTCCTGCATCAATTGCTACTTGAATTGCTTTTACCTCTTCAGCATGTTTGGCTGGCTTTTCACCAATATTCCACGTACCAACACCAACCGCTGGTACGGTTGTTTGGCCTAACCGTACTGTATCCATCAAATCCCTCCTTAAATTAACTACGATTTGATCCTACCATGCTTCGTTAATAAATACATCTAATTAATATATGATTATAAATTCATATGTCAAAATAAAAACAGGTCTTTCTTGGATTAATGGTAACAGCCTGTTGAGGACTATTACCAAGGTATTGGTCAAGAAAGGTGTAACTGTTTTTAGCACTCTTTAATCTTAAGTGCTAAAAATGGTTGCACTTTACCTAATGGTGGTTAAGATAAGAAGTGTAATCAAGATCAAGTTAACGGAAAGGAAGCTTTATTATGGCTAACGATTTAACACGTCGGAATAACTTTTTGGATAACATGATGAATATGCGGAACTTAATGAATGATGATTTCTTCTCTGACTTTACGCCAGTTGAAGATCATATGAAGACTGACATTGAAGAAAATGACAAGCAATATCAAGTAAAGATAGATATGCCAGGCTTTGACAAGAAAGACATTCACATTAGTTACACGAATAATATTTTAACCATTACAGGTCATCGTGATACAGTTGATGATGAGGCTGATAAGAACGGTCATATTCTTCATAGCGAACGGCGCTATGGTCAAATGAGTCGCCAATACCGCTTGCCAGATGTTGAACGAAAGAATATTACCGCTCATTACGAAAACGGTGTTCTTTCACTTGCCTTACCAAAGAAGCAAGCTGAAAGCGATGATGATACTCGGATCGAGATTGACTAGCTAATAGTTAAAGGTAAAAAAGAGGATCCTAGCATTCAAAGCAGAATGCTAGGATCCTTTTCATTTAGTTGAAAGCTTGAACAATTTTTAGAACACCGAAGATAATTAGGAAAACAGAAATAATCCAAACAACCGTTAAGGCAGAAACAACAGGACTAAAGAGGAGAATTGCTCCTAGAATAACCCCTAGAATGCTAAAGATAATGGTTAACCAGTAGTAACCACCACTGACACCTTTGAAAAGACGACCAACGGAAAATTCCATAATGGAATCCAAAATAAACCAGATAGCAAAAATAATTGCAATGTATAACGTGCCGAAGCCAGGATGGAAGATAAAGATGATTCCTAAGACGATGTTCAGTATACCAAGAACTACAATCCAGCCAGTGCCCTCACCGAGTGAACGAAGAAAGCGGCGCCGAATTGTTAGTTCGAAGATCCCATCAAAAAGGAAGACAACTCCAATAATAACAGACAATAAATGTAAGGTTTTATCTGGTCGGGAAAACGAAAGAAATCCTCCAAGAATAAAAAGAATTCCAATAAGTAGACTAAACCAGTCGAACCGCCGATGCGAAACATTATTCATAGCGCATAGCTCCTTTCTCTGATAAGTTAATCATACCGCAAAAAAAGAAATAATGGTTGTACTATATGTTGCCTCCAGAATGTTTGTAAGCAGAAAGAAAACCGATGAAAGATATAGGTGCTTCATCGGTCTCTAGTTTTTAAATATGTTCCTTGATACCATTCTTAAAATCCTTGTCGATCTCCTTAAGAATTGGTAGAAGGTAGTTAATATATTCATGATATGCTTCGATTGGCTTCATGTCCTTGCCATTAGCCTGGACTAAAGCAATAGCAATATCATGAGCCCTTTGTTCGTTTGAAATCATTATAATCACCTCATCAGTAATAGTTTACCAAACTTTTCTATGATAGGAAAAAGGGATGGATTATTTTATCAATAAATCCTCGATCAAGTAATTTTAGTCCATAAAAGCCAACTATTCCGCCAATGGTGTTGGTAATAATATCATCAATATCCGCTACTCGACCAATGTGGAAAAGAAAGTCACAGACAAATTGATTTCCCTCAATAAAGAAACTGAACAGAAAGCTGAGAGTAAGAATAGTGACAAACGAACTTTTGCGGTTGACCAGATATAATAAAATACCTAGCGGGATCGTCATGATGATATTTAATAACCATTCTAAATCTAACTGTTGAAAGGGAAGAAGATTGTATGGTACTCCGTGAAAATAGCGTAAATTACGGTTAGCAGAAATAAAACTAAAGGTAACTGGAGTCAGGCAAAGACGAAGGATGATAACAAAATAACATAGAAAAGCAAAAATTGTTAATCGTTTACTAAACTGCTGATAACGCGAAGAGGCATTAATTGCTAAAACAAGTGCAATAACAAAATAACCACAAAATGGAAACCAGTGTAACAAATTCATTCCCTCCTTTCATGAAAAAAGGTATACAATAAAATTTCGGATAAACTATTTACCATTATCAAATAAAACAATCTAAAAAGCGATAGTTTATTAGTGGTTTTTTACGAGAAATTAAATTTAAGGAGAATTGAACCATATTGGCACAAAATAAAATGAAGCGTAGCCTAAAAAGTCGCCATATTCAACTAATGGCACTTGGTGGCACCATCGGGACTGGACTATTTTTAGGATCAGGTCAAGCAATTCACTCTGCAGGTCCTGCAATATTATTAGCTTACATTATTACCGGAATTATCTGTTTTTGGATTATGCGGGCACTTGGTGAACTTTTAATGTCAGATCTTAATTACCGTTCATTTGTTGATGCAATTCGTGTTTACCTTGGCCCACGAGTAAGCTTTATTACGGGCTGGGCGTATTGGGCCTGTTGGATCGCATTAGCCATGGCAGAAATCACTGCAATTGGGATGTATTTTCAGCTATGGCTTCCTCACGTTCCTCAGTGGATACCGGGGTTATTAACATTAATTGTCCTTTTATGCATTAATTTAATTACTGTTAGTGCATTTGGTGAATTACAATTCTGGTTTGCATTAATTAAAATTTTGGCGATTGCGTTGCTGGTCCTTGTTGGGGTTGGTATGATGCTAGTTAGCTTTAAGAGTACTAGTGGTTATGTTGCTTCACCAGGGAATTTATTCAATAATGGTGGTTTCTTTGCTGCTGGCGCAAAGGGGTTCATCCTTTCGTTTCAAATGGTAGTATTCGCCTTTGTTGGAATTGAAATGGTTGGGATGACGGCAGCTGAAGCAGAAAATCCGCGTCACGTTATTCCCCGGGCAATAAATGCAATTCCTTTTCAAATCTTGTTATTTTATGTTGCCGCACTGGCGGTAATTATGTGTATCTATCCTTGGGATCGCTTAGCACCGTCAAAGAGTCCTTTCGTAATGGTTTTTAATGACATTGGCTTACGTGGGGCAGCCAGTTTAATTAACTTTGTCGTTGTTACGGCTGCAGCATCTGCATGCAATAGTTCACTCTATACTACGGGGCGGATGCTTGCGGAGTTAACATCAACATCGCACCGGCCAGGAATTAGGCTAGTTAGCAAATTATCGCGAAATTCTGTTCCAGCACTAGCAGTTATTATTTCTGCTGGCGTAATTGCTATTGCCGCGGTCTTAAATTTGATAATGCCTGGTGGAGTTTTTACGGTCATCTCGAGCATTGCCACGACGAGCTTTCTCTTTATCTGGGCAACAATAATTGTGACCCATTTAAGGTACCTTCAATCTAATCCCCCAGAACGGTCTTTTAAGGTCCCTGGGGCACCGTATACTGATTACCTAGTATTAACCTTTTTAGCCTTTGTTTTGGTTGTTTTGTGCCTTGATAAACAAACGCTAGGGGCATTGATCTTTACTTTGATTTGGTTTGCAATTTTAGCGGTTGCGTCACTATCTCAGCCACGAAAACAAAAATAGAGTGTAATTCAACAAGGAAACTTGTTCCGATAAGGTCCCTGTTGAGCTACACTCTTTTCTTTTGGTAGTAACTATTCTTTTTATCTATTCAAATGTAATTTTCTTTGGCAATTAGGACAAATACCATGGACCTCAATATTATTGCCAGTGACGAGATAACCAGTTTTTTCTCTAGTCATGGCAGCTAGATCCTTACTAATTTCTGTAAAGTGAGGGTCAAACACGTCAGTAATTTGACCACAATTATCACAAATAACGTGGTAGTGAGGATGACCAAAGTAGTCATAATGAGTGCTGCCATCACCGTTCTTCAATTCGATGACGAGGTTATAATCGACGAAAAGTTTTAACGTATTATAAACCGTCGCCATACTAATGTTGTCAACACTATCCTTTAAATCCTCGTAGATCATTTCCACGCTTGGATGAGTATGGTGCGAAATTAAGTAGTTTAGAATCGTTTTTCGTTGGGGAGTAACTCTAACGTGATTTTCCCTAAGTTGTTCAATTGCTCGATCAAATTCTGCTTCAGCCAATTTACTCACCTCACTAGTTTAAGAGCCTTAATTTACGTTAAGTATAACATTTACAATTGTGATTTTAAACTTTATAATACAATTTGATTATTAATAATAATTCTAAAGAAGGGGATTTTATGAGAGAGTCAATTGATCAAAATGGCCGACCATATAGCCGGTTCTGGTTTATTTTTACATTATTAATTGGAACTTTTACGATGTCGATTAGTCAATCATCCTTGTCGACAGCTTATCCAACGTTAATGAGAGCTTTTGGAATTTCTGCCTCGACAGTGCAGTGGCTAACAACAGGTTTCATGCTGGTCATGTGTGTCAGTATGCCAATTAGTCCGTGGATGCTGAATAATCTTAATTTTAAGACCATGTTTATTGGTGCATTAGCCCTGTTTGATATTGGTTCATTGATGATTATTTTGACCCCTGCTAGTTGGGGAGTATCTGGTTTCTGGTTTATGATGATTGGTCGGGCAATGGAGGCCTTTGCTGTGGGTGTTCTGTTTCCGTCGTATCAATCAGTCCTTCTTGAGATAACACCGCGAGAAGCTCGGGGAACGACAATGGGAATTGCTGGCTTAGTAATGGGCTCGGCATTAGCTTGTGGCCCAATTGTTTCCGGAATAATTCTCAAATTCTTTACTTGGAAGAGTCTGTTTATTTTCTTTATGATCATCATTACTGTGATCATTATTATGGCTGGCTCAGGACTTATCCGTGACGTTATGCAGAGACATGAAAGCAGCCTTGACTGGCTTTCGGTTTTCTTGTCTATTGGTTTGATTGGTGTAATGTACGTAATTAACCAAATTGGTAAAACGAAGATTAACTGGACAATTAGTGGCACAATCTTGCTTGTAAGTATTTTAGCTATTATTTGGTTCTGTATTCGGCAATTAAAGCTCCAGAATCCACTATTGGAACTTCGGGTAATGAAAACCTTTAATTACGATTTAGCGATTTTACTAACTTCAATCTCTTACATTGCCCTGATTGTGACGACGATTATTTTTCCGCTGTATTACCAAGGAGTGCTTAAAGTTAGTCCATTCGTTTCAGGAATGTCGCTTGTCCCTGGAGCTGCTTTACTAAGTATTCTTAACCCACTGACGGGAAAGCTAGCCGACAAAATTGGCTTTAAACCGACAATGCTTGTGGGGATGGCAATGATTGTTGCTGGCTGGTTTGCCGGTCTCTTCTTGATTAACCAAATGAGTTTATGGATTATGATCCTTTGTGCGATGGTTATTGAAGGAGGAAATGCTTTTGTGATGATGCCTGCCGTTACCTTAGGGGCTAATTCTCTACCTAATGAACTGGTTCCTCATGGGACGGCCGTTATTACAACAGTACGGCAAGTCCTTGGTTCTACCGGAGTTGCTGTATCAACAATCATTTTAACAACTGTAACTAGTCATAACCTTAGCCGCGGAATGGGAAATCTCAGCGCGGCCCTTAGTGGTTACCATTATGTCTTCTTAACAATGTTAGCCGTTGAAATTGTTGGTCTCCTTTTGGCTCTTGCTTTAAAGAATACCGTTAAAAAAGATGCAAAAGCTTAATTATCTCGTTTTGAATATATAGAAAGACTTAATGAGGTGATCAAATGGCAACGAGAAGACCGCTATGGGCAGAAACATCTGAATTAATGCGTAATTATTATGATACGAAGTGGGGGTTCCCTGAACATGATGATCGTGAACTATTTAAGATGCTGACATTAGAGTTATTTCAATCTGGGTTATCATGGTCAACAATTTGGAAGCGAGAGGCTGCTTTTGAAAGGGCATTTGCTGGTTTTGATGCAGCTAAGGTTGCGGCATTTGACCAGAATGACTTTGAGCGATTAATGAACGATTCAACAATCATTCGCAATCGGCGTAAAATCATGGCAACGATCAACAATGCCAAGATAATTCAAGAATTATTAGCAGATGGTGAAACGCTAAATAACTATGTATGGTCATTTGTTAACTTTAAGCCTCAGCGGTTACAATTAAACGGAAAACGTTTACCGTCACAAACAATTGAATCGAGAAGAATGGCTAAAAAAATGAAAATGGATGGCTTTCAATTTGTTGGGCCAACGACAGCTTATTCATTTATGACCGCTGTTGGGATGGTTAATGCTCGTGAAGATTAGTTAATTTATGTTTGAATATGGTCAGTAAATTATGCTAAGATGGTTCTCGTTATAAAGCAAATTCCCGATAGGATTCACATTACTGTGAAGATGCCTTGTAACCACTGAATGTTTCAATTGCAACTTGCATATGGGGGAATTAATACACATGGTAGAAAAACATTTATTTACTTCAGAATCTGTTTCTGAGGGGCATCCTGATAAGATTGCTGATCAAATTAGTGATGCTATTTTAGACGCAATGCTTGAACAAGATCCTGATTCACGGGTCGCTGTTGAGACTTCTGTTACGACCGGCCTTGTATTGGTTTTTGGTGAAGTTTCAACTAAGGCATACGTTAATATTCAAAAGGTTGTTCGTGATACAATTCGGCGGATTGGCTATACAGATGGTAAGTATGGCTTTGATGCCGATAACTGTGCAGTAATTACTGCAATCGATGAGCAATCACCGGATATTGCCCAAGGGGTTGACGATTCTCTGGAAACTCGTGAAGGGGATGCTGATCCGCTTGATCAAATTGGTGCCGGTGACCAAGGATTAATGTTTGGTTACGCAACTGATGAGACACCAGAATACATGCCGTTAACTTTGATGCTTAGTCATAAGTTAATGCAACGGATTGCTAAGCTTCGTAAAGATAATACTATTCCTTACCTTCGTCCAGATGCTAAGGCTGAAGTCACTGTTGAATATGACGAAAACGATAAGCCTTTGCGGGTTGATACTGTTGTGTTGAGTACACAACACGATCCAGAAGTTTCACTTGATCAAATTAAGAAGGATGTTATGGAGCAAGTCATTAAGGCTGTTATTCCTGCAGAATATCTTGATGATCAAACTAAGTACTTCATTAACCCAACTGGTCGTTTTGTTATCGGTGGTCCTCAAGGGGATGCCGGGCTAACTGGTCGAAAGATCATTGTCGATACCTATGGTGGCGCTGCTCATCATGGTGGCGGTGCTTTCTCCGGTAAGGATGCTACCAAGGTTGACCGGTCAGCTAGTTATGCTGCACGCTATATTGCTAAGAATTTAGTAGCTGCTGGCTATGCAAAGAAGCTTGAAATTCAAGTTGCCTACGCTATTGGGGTCGCTGAGCCAGTATCAATTTCAATTGATACTTATGGTACTGGTACCCGGAGTGAAGCAGACTTAATTGCTGCTGTACGTAAGGTATTTGATCTTCGTCCTGCGGGAATTATTAAGATGCTTAATCTTAAGCGCCCAATTTATGAACCTACTGCAGCTTATGGTCATTTTGGCCGAACTGATGTTGAGCTACCATGGGAACAACTGGATAAGGTTGAAGAATTAAAGAAGGTTCTTGGCTAGTTTGATGCTTGCATTTACGAATGCTGGTTGTTAGAATATCATTAAATATTTGATCGAATTGGAAATAGTAATTGTTAGTTAATTCTTCAGAGATCGTGTGGTGCTGGAAACACGAGGATTACTAACAATGAACTCGTCCAAAAGGATTATTACTGAAATGTAGTAGGTAATAACGTCTGCCGCGTTATGGCGTGAAGTGTTATGGTTATTCTAACCATGGAAATTCGGGTGGTACCGCGGAGTAAATTCGTCTCGTAGAATAGTTTTCTACGGGGCTTTTTTATTACGATCAAACAGAAGGATTATGTAAATAAAAGGAGAGAAAGATATGGCTTACGATCACACTGCCATTGAAAATAAGTGGCAACGATTCTGGAAAAAGAATGAGACATTTAAGGCTAACCTAAACAAGGATCAAAAGAAATACTATGCCTTGGACATGTTCCCTTACCCATCTGGACAGGGACTTCACGTTGGTCATCCAGAAGGTTATACTGCGACTGATGTGATGTCACGAATGAAGCGGATGCAAGGATACAATGTTTTACATCCAATGGGGTGGGACGCTTTTGGTCTTCCCGCAGAGCAATACGCATTGAAGACCGGTCATAACCCCAAGAGTTTTACTAACCAAAACATTGATCATTTTCGTAACCAAATCCAATCACTTGGTTTTTCATATGATTGGGATCGGGAAGTTAATACAACTGATCCAGAATATTACAAGTGGACTCAATGGATTTTTGAACAACTCTATAAGAAGGGCTTAGCTTACGAAAGCGAGATCATGGTTAACTGGGCACCTGACTTTATGGGTGGAACAGTTGTTGCTAACGAAGAAGTTGAAGATGGTAAAACTAAGCGTGGCGGCTACCCAGTTTACCGAAAGCCAATGAAGCAATGGGTTTTGAAGATTACTGCCTATGCAGATCGCTTAATTGATGATCTTGACCTTGTTGATTGGCCAGAAAGCGTTAAGGAAATGCAACGTAACTGGATTGGTCGTTCAGAGGGTGCTTCCGTTTACTTCCCAGTTGCGGGAGATGAAGATACTAAGATTGAAGTCTTTACTACTCGTGCAGATACATTATTTGGTGCATCTTACGTTGTTCTTGCTCCTGAACAAGAGCTAGTTGACCAGTTAACTACTCCTGAAAATAAGGAAGCAGTTAAGAAGTACCAAGAAGAAGCTTCCCGGCGTTCTGATCTTGAACGGACTGATCTGAATAAGGATAAAACGGGGGTATTCACTGGTTCATACGTTATTAACCCGGTTAATGGTGAAAAGTTACCAATTTGGATTAGTGACTATGTCCTAGCATCGTATGGTACAGGTGCTGTAATGGCAGTCCCATCTGGTGATCAACGTGACTATGACTTTGCTAAGAAGTTTGATTTACCAATTAAGCCGATTATGGAAGGGGCTGATCTTTCAGAAGGTGCCTTTGACGGGGATGGCAAGCACATTAATTCTGGTTTCTTGGATGGCTTGAATATTGCAGATGCCAAGAAAAAGATGATTGAATGGCTTGATGAACATAATGCTGGTCACAAGAAGGTCAATTACCGTCTTCGGGATTGGATCTTTAGTCGGCAACGTTACTGGGGTGAACCTATTCCAGTAATTCACTGGGATGATGGTCGGACCACCTTAGTTCCAGAAGATGAATTACCATTGAAACTACCTGACACTGATAACATTGAACCATCTGGTACTGGTGAAAGTCCATTGGCTAACGTTAAGGATTGGGTCAATGTTTATGATGATCAAGGTCGACATGGGTTACGAGAAACAAATACAATGCCACAATGGGCTGGTTCATCATGGTACTGGCTCCGGTATACTGATCCACACAACAGTAAGGAATTTGCCTCAAAAGAAGCGTTAGATTACTGGTCTCCAGTAGACCTGTATGTCGGTGGGGCGGAACACGCTGTTCTTCACCTTCTTTATGCACGGTTCTGGCATAAGGTCTTATACGACTTGGGTCTTGTACCAACTAAGGAACCATTTATGAAGTTGGTTAACCAAGGAATGATCCTGGGAGCTAACCATGAAAAGATGTCCAAGTCTAAAGGAAATGTCGTTAATCCAGATGATATTGTTGAAAAATATGGTGCGGATACCCTTCGCCTTTACGAAATGTTTATGGGACCATTAACTGAATCCGTTCCGTGGGATGAAGAAGGGCTTCATGGCTCATACAAGTGGATTCAACGGGTATGGCGCTTATTGATGGATGAAAATAACCACCTTCGCGATCGGGTTTCTAACTTTAATGATGGTAAGCTGACTAAGGTTTACAACCAGACCGTTAAAAAGGTTACTGAAGACTACGAACGGATGCACTTCAATACGGCTATTTCTCAATTAATGGTCTTCGTTAATGAAGCATTTAAGGCTGATGATCTTCCTGTCGAATACATGGAAGGCTTTATTAAGATGATTTCACCAGTGGTACCGCACGTTGCTGAAGAATTGTGGAGTCATTTTAACGTTAGTGATACAATCGCCTATCAACCATGGCCAACATATGATCCCAAGGCATTAGAAGAAGACGAAGTTGAGATGATTATTCAAGTTAACGGGAAGCTTCGTTCAAAGATTAAGATGGCAAAGAATATTGATCGTGAAGAAGCACAAAAGTTAGCTCTTGCTGATGAGCATGTTCAAAAGTTTACGGATGGCAAGGACATTAAGAAAGTTATTGTTGTTCCAAACAAGATTGTAAATATTGTTGTTAAATAGAAAATGATAAAGGGATTGTGACATAAGTACTTTTACCAAGTTCAAATACGAACAGCGCGGTACGCAAATGGGTTCCAGTGTCCGGTATAACCGAACTCTGGAACCCTATTTGCGCTCGCGGGGGCGTGAAAACGAAGTCATAAATGACTTCTGTCACGCTCTCTTTCGTTCGTGGTAAAATATTGGTTGTTTCAAAAAGAAAAAGTGAGGAATCAAAATGGAAATTGTTAGTTATCCGGCAATTTTTCAACAAACAAATAACCAGGTTGAAGTCGATTTTCCAGATCTGCCCGAAGCATTTACTCAGGGAAAAGATATGGCGACAGCGATGGAATTTGCTAAGCTAGGATTAGCCATTACACTAAACGACAAGTTAGGTCATTTTGAAAAAGCTCCGCAAGTTAGTGAGTTAGCCAAAGTACAAGCAGCTCATCCAGGAGCAGTGGTGAAAATGGTAACAGTTGATTTGGAGCAGTATTAGCAAAGATTTCTTAAAATAATTTGCGACAATGCTCCATTAAGGATAGAATGATTAGTATTGATTTTAAAAAGTAAAAGGTAGGATTTAAAAGTTATGAGTGAAGGACAGCAAAAGGATACTGCTCGTTCAAAAATGCTGAATGGTTCGGCATGGATGACGGCGGGGAATATTACTTCGCGCATTCTTGGGGCGATTTATATTATTCCCTGGGTTACCTGGTTAGGGGCGTACAGTGACGAAGCCAATGCCTTGTACGCTCAAGGATATAATATTTATAGCCTCTTTATTACCATCTCAACTGCAGGGATCCCTTCAGCAATTTCCAAACTGGTTGCTCACTATAATGGATTAAATGAGTATGGGGTCAGCCAAAAATTAAATCGATCGGCATTGTACATGGCGCTCGCGTCGGGGGTCATTTGCGGTACCATCATGATGTATATCGCTTCATGGCCAATCGTTTACAATGGTGATACAAACTTAATTCCCGTATTGCGGTCGTTAGCTTGGGCAATCTTCATTATCCCGTTAATGGCAATTAGTCGGGGGATTTTCCAAGGGTACAGTATGATGGCGCCCTCTGCAATTTCACAGTTTGTGGAACAGCTCTTTCGGATAATTTACATGTTAGGAGCAACTTACCTAATCATGAAGATTCAAAAGGGCAGTTGGGTTGCAGCAGTTAGCCAGTCAACGTTTGCTGCCTTTATTGGTGCGATTGGTGCTTGTGTTGTTCTCTTCTTGGCATGGCTGAAGTATCGGGGGGGTATGCGCGGAACCGGTACTATTGAACAGCCAGTCACTGAAGTATCAACGACTGAACTAATCTTGAAGATCGTTTATCAATCAATTCCATTTATCATTATTGAATCAGGGATTAATCTCTTCCAGATAGTTGATCAGTATAGTTTTAAGCGGATGATGCCATTAGTCGGGCATTTTTCTAAGTACCAAATTGATGTTTTATACGCCTTGTTTGCGTTTAATGCCAATAAACTTTACATGATTATTATTGCCTTAGCCAACGCCTTAGCTGTTACTGCTATTCCGTTATTGGCGATGGCACGGGCAAAAAATGATCATGCGGGAATGAGAAACCAAATTGAGAATGTCCTAATGCTCTTTTATTTTGTAATGATTCCGGCTGTTCTTGGCTTATATGCGGTTGCCCAACAGGTATACACCGTCTTTTATCGGTATAATCATGCGGGGGTAATCGTCCTGGAATTTGCTGCTTTCATCTCTATTCCGTTAGGTTTGTATACAGTTGCAGCGGCAATGATGCAGGGGATTTCTGAGAACCGGCGAATGATGAAATACTTAGGAATTGGGCTGCTAATTAAGTTAGTAATTCAATTCCCATGTATCTGGATTGCGCAGGGCTTAGGACCATTGCTGGCTACGGGGATTGCGATGATGGTTATTAATTACCTTATTATCCATTCATTTAATCAGGAATTCCGTTTGAACTTCGAACAGATGGCGTTGCCAACCAACCAAATCTTGGCATACTCACTTGTTATGTTAGTGGCTACTAAAGGTGTAATGCTTTTATTAGGATTATTTATTAGTCCTTATGGGCGTTATACTGCTTTCTTCACTTTAGTAATTGGCGTTATTGTTGGGACAGGAGTCTATGGTTACTTATCATTACACTTCCGTCTTGCGGATAAGTTGCTTGGTAGCCGTGCACAAAGATTACGACAATTATTCCATATGAGTTAACGTAAAACTGAAGAAGCTGGGAATAGTTAAAGTCCGGGAAAAACAAACCGTCTTTCCCGGACTATTTATTTTTAAAGCTTTAATTGTAAAAGTGATTAACTCAGGAAACCGATCTGGTGCTCAGTCTGACCGCTCTCCATTTTCTTCATAAATGATGGTAGGGCTCGACTGATTTGGTGTGGAAGAACGATGTATTGATTTTTGGCGATCTGTTCAGCTACCGCACTATGAGCATAGACAGCTGCTAAAACTGCCTTTAATGGAGTCTTGGAGAATTCGGCAGTAAAACCACCAACCATTCCGGCAAGCGTATCACCCATGCCACCAACAGCTTGAGCAGGAGTACCAATTATTAATTGATAAACATCATCATTAGTATAAATCTCTGTATGGTGCTTTTTAAGAACGACAGTAGCGTTTAACTTTGCTTGTGCTTCCCGATTTCGTTCTTCGCTCTGTTCTGCTATTTTAATTCCTGAAAGACGCTGCCATTCCATTTGGTGCGGGGTGTAGATAATATTACCCTTTGGTTGAGCGAGACCTTCTCGAGCCATTAGGGTAATCGCAGAACCGTCAATAACAACGTTTTGCTTTTCGTTAGTATGGTCAAAAACATTTTTAAGAATTGCTAAGCTGGTTTGATCATCCCCAAGGCCTGGACCAACGACCACCGTTGTAGCAGGTTCAACTAAGGATGCTACTTGGTCAGCATTATTAAAATCAGCAAACATTGCTTCTGGTAGTTGTGAATGAAGAGCTCCTGAATTACTAGGATCAGTAGCAGTGGTAACTAGTCCGGCACCAGAACATACAGCAGCAGTAGATGCCATAATAATTGCTCCACCAAAGTTACGGTTACCGCCAATTAAGGTTACCTTCCCGTATGTTCCCTTAAAGCTATCGTTAGGGCGTGGCTTAATAACGTCAAACAGGATTTGATCAGTTAATTTTTTCATTTTAATGCTCCTTTATATCAAGTGCTTTCAAACTGAAAACGACTACTTTCATGGTATCATTATTTTAACGAAAAGATTAACGGAGGTTGATAAAATGACGGATTGGATGAAAGCAGCACAAAGTCAGGAAGAAAGCTACCTTAAAGATTTAACTAACCTGTTGAAAATTCCAAGTGTTCGAGATGATAGTGCAGCTACGGATGAATATCCATTAGGACCGATGCCAGCGAAAGCTCTGCAAGAATTTTTGAAGATGGCAAAGCATGATGGCTTCCGAACAAAGAATATTGATAACCTTGTCGGATATGCAGAGTGGGGTGATGGTGATGAAACCTTAGCAATTCTAGCTCACCTTGATGTGATGCCTGCTGGGAAGGGTTGGGATACCGATCCGTTTGATCCTGTTATTAAGGACGGTAACTTATATGCTCGAGGTGCTTCCGACGATAAGGGTCCCGGAATGGCTTGCTATTATGCTCTTAAATACTTGAAGGATCAAGGAGTTAAGTTCAATAAAAAGGTTCGTTTTATTGTGGGAACGGATGAGGAAAGTAATTGGACAGGGATGCACCGCTACTTCGAAGTTGAACCGGCACCGACAATGGGCTTCTCACCAGATGCAGAATTTCCGGTAATTAACGGTGAAAAGGGTCAATTCTCGTTACTCCTTGATGTTCCTGCAGGTAATAGTGGCAAGACTCAGCTTAAGAGTTTCCAATCTGGCTTGCGGTTCAACATGGTTCCTCGTGAAGCGGTTGCCGAAATCACAGTAGCGGATAAGGAACGGGTAATGAGTGAATTTGGACAATTTATCGAAAACAACCCAGTAACTGGTAAAGCCGAGGAAACGATGGACGGCTTAAAACTAACTATGATTGGGAAAGCCGCTCACGGGATGGAACCCGAAAAGGGGATTAATGCGGGAACATACTTAGCTTCATTTCTGAACCAGTACGAGTTTGCTGGTGGTGCCGCTAGTTTCATAAGTTTTCTTGCTAATTACCTTCATCTTGATACGAGAATGGAGAAGTTTGATTGTGCATTTACTGATACTGTAATGGGTGAATTGACAATGAACGCCGGAATCTTGGATTATGATGAGAAGAATGGCGGTAAAATTAACATGAATTTCCGTTATCCAAAAGGAATTACTCCAGATGAAATTCAGGCAAAGGTTGAAAAGGTAACCAAGCCATTATTTATTACCGTTAGTCAGGGTGACGGTCAACTACCACATTATGTCGATCCTAATGATCCAATCGTTAAGACATTAATGGAAGCATATATTGATATTAGTGGTGATCAGAGTGCTAAGCCTGAAGTAGTTGGCGGTGGAACTTATGGCCGGTTAATGAAACGTGGAGTTGCTTTTGGTGCTCTTATGACTAATACCCCAAATACAATGCACCAAGCAAATGAATATCAGCCAGTCAACGATTTAATTGCTTCAATGGCAATTTACATGCAAGCCATTAATAACCTTGTGGCAGATTAATCGACGCTAAAGCAATATGGTAAAATAAGGTTAAGGGTAGATGAATTTCTGGAGGTGTCAATATGAGTTATCAAAAGATCCTTGTCGGAATTGACGGTTCAAAGCAATCAGAAATGGCTTTTTCAAAGGCTATTGATATTGCAAAGCAAAACGATGCAGCATTGTACTTACTTAGTGTAATTAATGGTGAACGCTATCCAACAACAAGTCCAAGTGGTTTTGGCTTTGTTGATAAGAGCATTTATGATTCTGCTATTCAAGAGATGAACAAACGTTTAGCTAAAAATAAGCAAAAGGCTGAAGAAGCTGGAGTTAAGGAAGTTCATACTGATGTTGAAATTGGGAATGCTAAAGTAGAATTAGCCGAGAAGTACCCAAAGGATAACCAAATCGATCTAATCGTAATTGGCGCTACCGGGTTAAATGCGATTGGTCGCCTAATCGTTGGTTCAACTGCTGCTTATACTGTTAGAATTGCTCCTTGTGACGTGACAGTAGTTAAAACTGATTTAGAAAATAAGAAATTAGATATTAAAGAAAGTAGTTATCCTGAGATTTAACTACTAGTTCAGAAGACTTCTGGGATCGGATATTTCCTCATCCCAGAAGTTTTTTTACAGTAAAATTATGATTTAGTAAAAATTAACTATGGAGAACTAATAATTCTGTGTTTTTGATAACGTATGTTCGATAAAGCATGCTAAATTCAGTAGATCGTGGTAAAATATGACAGTCGATACTTTGCTACTACTGATTCGACGTGAGGAGTATTTTCAATGCGTTTTCAATTGAAGCACTGGCTATTAGTAATTATTGTATTATTATTATTTGTTCTTGGAATTAATTGGTGGCACCAAGCACATCATTTTAACAAGAACGTTACTATCAATGGGATTAATGTTGGTGGATTAACTACTAAGCAAGCCCTAAAAAAGGTTAAGTCAACGAAAAATCAAAATCAGGTTTATTTAAATGATGATTTAATTTACGATGGTTCTGATACTGACTCAGCGTTTACGTTAGCAGATGAAGGTAAGGTGAAAAAGGTATTTCGTGAGCAGTTTACACTCTTTCCTTCTCGAAAGGCTTATTCTTTAGAGATAAAACCTAGCAAGCGGGATCTCAGTCAGTATGATGCAAAAAAAGCAACCGTCCAGTCACTCCTTCAACGGGAAAATCGGGGACGACAAGCTCCGGTAGATTCTTATGCCGAACTTCGGAATGGAAAGGTAGTTATTCATAAAGGGCAGAAGGGAACCAAAATTGATGAGCAACGGATTCTGCACCAACTTAGTTCTCAGGCAACCAACAGTAAGATTTATCTTACTGCTAAGCAACAACAACCGCTGTCACCAGATAGCAAACCTGTGCAAAATGAAAAGAAGCAGTTGCAAAAGCTCACAGGGAAAAAGGTCAACTATAAAGTTGAAAAGCAGACTTATCATTTAACAACGGATAATGTGATTACAAGTGCTACCTACAAAAATGGTCAATATCACTTTAATACAGCTGTTATAGATAAGAAGATTAAACAGATTAATAAAAAACAAGCAACGCTGGGTAAAGCATTCAAATTCAAGACTCCTGATGGTAAGGAAATAACTACTACAAGGGATGGTAGTTATGGATGGAAGATAAGTGCTGAGCGTGCAGGGAAGTCTTTAGCTAACGCAATTGCGGAAGGTAAATCTTCTGTAAATGCTAAGGCAGATATTTATGGAATTGGTTATAATCGTCGCGGAACCGGTTATGGAGTAACGGAAAACGATGGAATCGGTAATACCTATGCTGTTATTTCAATTGCCGATCAGCATGCTTGGTTCTATAAAAACGGTAAGTGTGTAGACGATGTCGATGTTGTTACCGGGAAGATGAGCAATAAGGCCGACCAAACACCTAAGGGAGTCTGGTATATCATGTATAAGCAATCTCCTTCAGTTCTAAAGGGGACGAGCGATAATGGCTCTAAATATAGCAGTAAGGTTCAATACTGGGCTCAATTTACCGATAGTGGTTGTGGTTTCCATGATGCTTCATGGCGGCATAATTGGTCTAAGACTGCTTACTTAAATGATGGTTCAAATGGTTGTGCTAACATGCACCCAAGCGATGCTGGTGAGGCATATAATAGTCTTGAAGTTAATGAACCAGTAATTATTTACTAATAAGAATATAAAGGGTTAGTGATGTTCGATAAGGGAATATTACTAATCCTTTATTAGTTAATGGGAAGTCGTATATACTCAAATAATTTTTGAATTTAAAGGTGCAAAGTTAAATTTATTCCGTATTGATTATTTAGAGGACTAATACGGGAGTGAGATAGATGAATGATAAGGTGATTTTAGGAACAGTTGTAATGTTAGTTTCGCTTAATACAGCATTACCTGGTCTTGCTAGTCAACAGGATGACGCACGGAATGCTGCTGAAATTGCAGTAATTAACCAAGAAGCGGTGGATGCCCAAGTTCTACGAAGCCATGGTGATGCGTATACGCGTGAGTTCCTACTTCAATTCCATAATGCAACACAGAAATATTGTCAGGCATTTCAATTAGGAGTAGCAGATCAGGAAGAGGGAAGGACCCGTGCATTTAGTGATCATGTAGAACAAGCTGCTTACCAACGAGGAATTGCAAAGGCAAAAGCACGGGTTCAGGAAAAAACAGGAGTAAAAGAAAATACCCTCCCTGACCAACTAATTGATCAGAAAAAGTATTTACCAAAGCAGCCATTACCAAATCAAGCGCATTTTATTAATCAGATTGCTGATGATGCACAACAAATTGGTAAAGACTATGATCTATACCCATCCATTATCATTGCACAAGCTGCATTAGAGAGTAGTTGGGGAACGAGCGAGCTTAGTTTAGCACCGCACCATAATTTGTTTGGTGTGAAAGGGAAGTATAATGGGCGTGGCGTGTTAAAGCCAACAACAGAATTTATTGGCTCTCAATCAACACAGGTTCAGGACATTTTTCGTTCGTATATTAATAACAAGCAATCCTTACAAGACTATGCTAAGACGCTCCAGCAACCCTTATATAGAGAAGTACATCGTTCGGTTACACAAAGCTACCGTGAAGCAACCCATGCACTTGTTGGTCGTTATGCGACAGATCCTGATTATGATAAGAAATTAAATCAAATTATTGATAGTTATCGGCTGACAAAGTATGATGAACCGAAAAAAGACGGGAACGATCAAACACAAACTATGAATAGCAAGCAATTAAAAATGCCTCAAAAAACTCATTTAAATAATTCTCACCAACGGACAATTCCAAAACATAAAAAGTTTTCACCAGTTGTCTCGGTTATTGGTGGTGCCGCATCAGCTGGAGCACTTACTGGTCTAAAGAAGCTTCTTGTGAGTTAGAAAAAAGAGAGGAGCGAGAATTAGCTTATTTTCGTTACTTGGCTATCAACACAGGGCTTAATTAGTGGCTGGTCAAATGCTGATTCGGCAGCTACTACGCTGTTGCAGTATTGCCTTTAAAACAATGAAGAGGTCGGGTTATTTTCCGACCTCAATATTAGATGGGTTATCATAACGTATTATGGTACTTCTTTAAAAGGAAAACGAAAAAGATAATACAGATAATTGAGGAAACAGCTACGATTCCAAATCCGGCATTCCAGCTGGTTTTACCAACAACGGAACCAATTCCATATGAAGCAATGACTTCACCAAAAGCATAGCCGAAGAACCCAGACAAACCAATCCCTGAGGCGACTGATTCTACTGGCAGCGCGTCCATAATTACGATTCCAATTAAGACTTGCTGACCATAAATACAAATCCCTAAAATTCCTAAGATAATATCAACGATTACAATACTTTGAGATAGGGCATAGAAGGGAATTAAAATTAGAATAATGGTTGAAGTAACCAACATTATTGGAACACGACGACCATTTAAGACTTTGTCTGATAACAATCCTAGAAGAATTGTTCCAGGAATTGCGGCATATTCGAAAATGGTAAATGCTGAGTTAGTTGCAACTGAAGAGAACCCCTTAGAGGTTGAAAGATAAATAGGAATCCAATTTTCAATTCCGTAACGTAAGATGTACGAGAAAGCATTCATGATACAAAGCGCCCAAACAATCGGGTTCTTCATAATGTTGTCTCGGAAAGCACCCCATGAGGTTTTATGTTTAATATTCTTTTCTTTGTTTTTATTAACTTTTGGTAGACCGACTGATTCAGGTGTATCAACACCTAATGCCATAACAATTAATGCCATTACAATGGAAATTAATGAGGGAATTAAGAAAATGTTATGAATATTTGCTGCTCCAAAAGCGCCAACAGTTCCAGCAACAATTAATGAAGCAGTTCCCGAACCAATATTATGTGAAATGTTCCATGTACTTGTTGCTGTGCCGAGTTGGTGCTCATCAAACCATGTTGCTAATGATTTTTGACAGCAGGGAGCGCCGATTGATTCCCTGAGTTACACCGACGCCAATCATCAATAAAACCATTACCCATAAATTGCGTGTGTAGCCGAAAAAAGTATTAAAAATTGCAGATAAGATTAAGCCTACACCAACAAAATAACGGGGATTTAGGCGATCGGCAAGTAACCCCATAAAAAATTTACCAATTCCGTATGAAATTGCAAGAGCTGATAAAACAAGTCCAATATCGGCAGTCGTTAAACCAACGTCTTTTGTCAGATATGGTGATGAAAGAGTGAAGTTTGATTTGACGATGTAGTAGCTTGCATAAGCTAGAATAGTGCTAACTAAAATTCTGGTCCGGTACTTAATAAAAGCACTGTGTCTTTGCTCTTTCGGGATTAATTTGTCAGCTGGTGCACTTGGTAGTAACCAATTAACCATGGCTAACCCTTCTTTCAAATAAATTAACTCACTTATATTTAAATGGGTCAGCCTTAGAATAGAAAATAAAGAAAGCGCTGTCAATTTAGCTATTAAATTATATTAAAACATTCATAAGTTCTCTTCTGGTTTACTATTTGTGCAAACGATTGCCTAAAAATTTTAGTTAAATTTGCTGAATTGAATCTAAATCTGAATTAATTATACTGAAATTGTAATAATAAATTGAAAAGTGATGATCAGTATGGAACGACGAATTGCAATCATTGCAGATATCCATGGTAATTATACGGCTCTAAAAGCAGTCCAAAATGATATTAGCAAGCAGGATGTAAATGAATGCTGGTTTCTAGGAGATCTATTCATGCCAGGGCCAGGAGCAACATATATTTGGAGAATATTAAAATCATTAAATCCATCAATTTGTCTTCGGGGAAACTGGGATGATGATTTAGTGCAAGCTTATTATGGTCAGCATTCTTACGATGATGAGACTAAAATTATGATTTCACGAGTTGGCGAATATATTGGTAGTCAGGTTGGCTCTAGAATTATTAATCAAATCAAGAGATGGCCGATAACGGCTGATACGCAGGTTGGTGCATTGCATATTACTTTAAGTCACAATCTTCCTAAAAGTAATGCCGGACAAGGCCTGTTTCCAACTAACGATCAGCAACAAATGGATCAGATTATGCCTTTGCCTGGATATTATGATGTTGGAATTTATGCCCATGTACATCACCAATTATATCGATATACTAGTCAAGAACAGTTGATTCTCAATCCTGGTTCTGTTGGCGAACCTTATGATGGCTGGAATGTTCATCAGAATAATCTTCGTGCTCGGTATTTATTGCTTACAATTGACGATGAAGGGATCGCTGATCTTGATTACCGGAGAGTAGAGTGGGATCGTCAAGCTGAACGGGAACGTACTTTGAATGCAGATTTACCATACAAAGAAATGTATTTACGTCATTTAGAAAATGGTCGAAATTTTATTCATGACCAACCATTCTTAGCTCAAATTAATCATAAGCACGATTATTTACAGGATGTTATTCATTATTCTAGTAAACATTAAATAAAAAATAGCTTAGCCCAAGTTGATTCATTGAATAGATCAACGTTAGCTAAGCTACTACTAGTATTGATTGTTAAATTTTTTATTAGTTACGAATATCTTTTAATCGATCATCAATCAAACTAAGAACAGTTTTAACATTTTGTGGATCTTCTAGATCGTACTTTTCCAGATCGATTTTCATTTTTGGGCTGGCATCGTAATCATGATACCAATCCTTATAGGCATTCCACATTTTGTAATAATAATCTTTTAATTCGGGATTCTTATCGATTTGTTCATAGTCCCGACCGCGTTTCTTAATGCGATAAAGAATTGTTTCAAAATCTGTTTCAGAATAAACCATTAAGTCAGGCGCTTTTTTTGGTAACCGATTAAGATCAGCCATCATGTTATCTAATAGTTTAAGGTAGACCTCTAATTCTGTATCGCTAATGTTTCCTTCTGCATTATTCTCACGAGTAAATAATGCGTCTTCATAAATGGAACGATCTAAAACATTGTTATCATCGGATAATGCTTGTTTGATCATTGAAAATCGTTTGTTAAGAAAGTAGATTTGCAATAAGAATCCGTATTGTTTTGGATTTGCATAATAAAGTGGTAATACTGGATTTTCACCAACCGGCTCATAGTAAGCCTTTGTATTTAAATGTTCTGCAATCTTACCAGTTAAGGTAGTTTTGCCGACCCCAATCATTCCTGCAGTAATTATCACCATAATGGCCCCTCTTTACTATAATTTTAAACACAAGCACTATCTTACTACAAAATATTGTGGATTCCTATTTAATTTTTGATATATTTTGTATGAGGGAGATAGTCACTTATCGGTTTATACCTACTTAAGAATTGAATTTTCTTGATGATTCTTGGTAGACTATTTTTTGTAAATTTTTATTTGATTAATCAAACGACAATTAGGAGGCAAATATTTGAGAGAATCAAATAGGCAAGATATTAAAATTCAATTAACCATTGCTAAACAACAGGGAAAATTGATTGAAGTACATAATATTAAAGATGATGATTATTTTAATGTTGGCTTTGTAGTGGGCATTGATAATTATTTTTGCTTGATGATCAGTATTGATTGGGATGGAAAAATTAACGGCTTAATTGCAATTCGTCTTGATAGCATTATTACTGTCAATGATCAAACAGACTACCTAACAACTGTTTCCGAAAAAACTAAGGTAGCCCATGAATATCATTATTTCGACATTTGGCAGGTTCAACAGTTCCTTGATGAGCGTCCAGAAATAACAAGCGGAAACATTCTCATGAACGTATTAAAAGATTCTGCTGATAACCAATTACCTGTCGTTATTGGAACAAAACAATACCAAGGAATGGATGACTTTTCGGGAATGATCCACGATTTAAATGAGATTACGTTAAATCTTCACTATTTTAACGAGAAAGACCTGTCTTCAATGTGGAGTTATGATATTCTTATTTCACAGATCGATTATGTCCGTTCTCGTGGAACACAAATGGCAACAACCAAGCAAATCTTGGAAGATGTTTTTCACCAGGATTAAAGTGCTATGTAACTGAGAGGTAATTTTTGGACAAGACGATGGAGGATTAAAGAGTGAAAGCGGAATTAATTTTAAAAGTAGTATTACCCCCATTAATTATTTTTGCAATTTTAGTAGCATTAACGATTAGCAAAGTAATTTCTGGTTGGTCGATGTATATTTTATGGATTTTGGGATTTGTGGTTGCTAACTTAATGGTAACGAGGGTAACCGCAAAATGGAGTTACCAGCAACGAAAGCAAAAGCGCCTTCAAGAACAAAAGAAGGGGCAGCAAAAATGAGTAAATTTTTTTCTCTTATTAAACGTTGCTGTTTAATGGCAGCTCTTTTCTTATGTATTGAGTTACCACCGATTGCAATGCAAATTGCTAATCGAAGCAATAGGGTAACCGTTAAGACCATTGGGTTAGTTCTCCTTTTTCTTCTATTATTCGGTTTTATTATCATATGGTCTCGAAAAACGTACCACCGTTATAACCAGCTACCGATAAAAAAAAGAATTGATTGGAAATTAATCCTTGGTGGGTATCTTTTTATTTTAGTAGGGGAATTTATTCTTGGTGTGCTGAATGTTTTAATTTACCACCAGACAGAAACAGCGAATAATCAGAGCCTGATGACGATTTTGGGGCATAATCCATTAGTAACAGTTGTATTTGCAATTTCAGCGGTGATTTTGACTCCAATAGCGGAAGAGCTGATTTTTCGTGGAGTATTAATGAACCTTTTCTTTAAACCAAATACTTTCTGGCCAAAGGTAATCTTATCTGGGATCGTTTTTTCCGCTGGGCATATTAGCACGAATATTATTAGCTTTCTCTTGTATTGTATGCTGGGGATGACATTAGCGTATGTTTACCGAAAAAGTGAGGACATTCGTAACTCGATGCTACTGCACGGTTTAAACAATTTAATTGCGATGTTATTAATGCTATCACAAGTATTTAATTAATCCTTGAAAGCGGTTACTAAAGGTGGTATATTATTGGTGAGGAAGGATAAAGAGATAATGTTAAAAACATTACGTCTCCCGTTCCAATAGAGTCGAAGGAAGTTAAGGAGTAGACTAGAAGCAACGTAAGAGTAACCGGAAAGATCTTGATTTAAATTGTGGTTACCAGGGTGCACTATTTGAACGGTAACGAATAAAAGCGACTTTGCGGAAGATTAGAATCAAAAGTTTGTATTTAGTAATAAAGTTCCAGTGCAAAGTGGCAAGATTCCTTCCGTAGATATTATGAGGAAGCGGCTAACAGAAACTAATAGGTTGGACCCCCTCATAAATACAGACGAGGCTTTAACGTTTAGACTGACTGAACGTTAAAGCCTTTTTGTTAATTTGGTATAATAAATAAGGAGGTGAGTGAAATGTTTCTTTCAACAGAAGATTATCCACAAGCACATAAAGTTTTAGGCGTTGTTAATGCGACGGCTCATTTAATGCTGCCAAGCGATGCAATTGATTCATTTGAATCTATGGATCAGCTATTTAGCGAAGTTCAGCAAAAATTGCGTGAACGGGCAACCGAGAAGGAAGCTGATGGAATTGTTGGCGTTCGTTTTAATACTAATGTAGCTAACGTTCAGGTTGCCCCGAAGTTCTTGGTTTTAACTGGTTATGGGACAATGATCCAATTTATTAAAGATAAATAGGACTTGTAATTCAATAAAATTCCAGTATAATAAGATTGTTGTTATTTCATTAATGACGATGCCCCAGTGGCGGAATTGGCAGACGCGCAACGTTCAGGTCGTTGTATGGGTTTCCATGTACAGGTTCGAATCCTGTTTGGGGCATTTTATATAACTATTTGATATTAGTTTATTATTCCTTTTTTGACCTTTGATTGTACATTGTTAGTACATCAAGGGTTTTTTTAACGAAAGAGGTGTTACGAAGTGAAAGCCTTATCAGTTCGTTCTGACTATGCTGCTGCAATCATGAATGGGACAAAAACTGAAGAATATCGTTCATGGTCAACTAGGTATCGGGGAGACCTGTTGATATGCAATACTGCCAAAAAGATTCATGGCTTTGTACCTGGGTACGCCCTCTGCGTTGCTAAAATTGTTGGCATTGAGCAACGGCAAGGCCAGAATGGTTCTTATTATGCTTGGAAGATCGCTCCGTTTGTGAAAGATGGTTCGTATTGGATTAAGCCAATTAAAGTTAAGGGACAATTACGATTATTTAATGTTGATGATCACCTGATTGAACGAGCCCCATTTACAGATATTCATAGTAAGATGGCAATGGAATGGATCAACAAAGTAATTACACCACTTCGGTACTAAGGAGGAATTCGATTGCAGTTTGTTATTGCTAGTCACAATCAAGCTAAAATTAAAGAGCTTCAACAGATCTTTCGCATTTGTAATAATGAAATAATTCCATATACGGATTTACTTCCCAAGAAAAAATTCCCTCCAGAGGGGAACCGTTCATATGAAGAAAATGCTAGTGATAAAGCGATCTTTATTAGTAAACTACTTCCTGATAAATTAGTCATTGCAGATGATTCAGGGTTATTGCTTACAGCTAGGCCCGAAATCCTTGGGGTAAGGACAGCACGCGATCTTACAAACTATCCTATGCCCCATCAGTACGCACAGCACATTATTCGTCTTGTTCAAGGAAAAGACCGGACATTTATAATGCAGACCAGTATTGCTTGTGCTCACCAAGGAAAGATCATTAAAGTAGCTGATGGAATATTAAAGGGACGAATTGCAAGGACTGAACGTGGAATTAATGGCGAAGGATTTAGTCGAATTCTCATTCCATGTGGCTTAACTAAAACATTAGCTCAGATGACATTCGAGGAATGTTATCCTTATTTAACACGGGCACGAGCTGCTGAAAAACTAATTGGATTCTTAAAAGAAAATCACGATCAACGCCAAACAAAGGTTAATAATCATCCCCGCGAAAACTAATCTTGAATGACGAGGATTACCAAACGTTACAATTTTTTCACGGAAAGCATTCGCAGTAAGAATGAAGAGGATGATAGAAATGACTAACCAAATAAGATTGACGAGAAGGCTAGTCTTCCAGGTGAGAAATAGTTGAATTATCTGGCAGGTTAAGAGAATAAAGAAGAAACAACGGGTAATAATTAACCAATTACTAACGTGTTTTTCCATTTTAGCGTGAAGGCCAGCAGTAGAAGAAATGATTAAAATAACAATCGCAAATAAAATTAGAAGATTTAGCATCAGAAAGCTCCTTTCAGGATCTGATTTTATCACTGATAAGAATTTATGGGTCTTAGGAGGAACACTTTACTTGAAAAAATGTTAGAAAAAGTGTATTGTACATTATTGTGTTTACTAGAATAATGAAGAGGTGATAGCCTGTGGCTGATTTTGAAATTGGTGATCTTGTTAAGGCAAAGAAATTTGGCCCGATGGATCATGACTTTACCGGAATTGTTGAAAAAGTCTACAATAATTCTATTATGATTTCGATTCAAGACTTTGATCCTAGTGATAAGAATGGGGTTAATGAATTAAACAGTCGTGCTGTTATTCGGCAAAGTGAAGCCAAGATGATTAAGGCTGTTCCACGTACTGAAAAAGCTGACGATGAAGACGAAGATGGTGACGAGAAGTCCTCTAAGTCATCTGCTGATTCAAAGCCAACAAAAAAATCATCAAAAAAGGCTGACAAATAGTTGGATTAGCGATATACTTACTAAGTAATTGCTATTACTTAGTTTATGCGGGTATAGTTTAGTGGTAAAACTTAACCTTCCCAAGGTTGCGTCGCGAGTTCGATTCTCGTTACCCGCTTATAGAAAAAGCAAGGAAAACATTTTGTTTTCCTTGCTTTTTTCATTCCTCCTAAATTTCTTTCAGAACTGTGGAGAGTTGTTCTGCAGAGGTATGCATTTTAGCTAATTCAGTTGGTGATAACTGATATTCAATTACTTGACCGATTCCCTGGCGATTAATAATTGCAGGTGAACCAAGGTAAAGATCATTAATCCCGTATTGACCGGTAAGAGGGGCTGAGACGGGGATTACGGTATTTTGGTTTTCGATAATTGCACAGACAATTGATGATAAACACTTAGCAACACCGTAGAAGGTTGCTCCCTTATGCTGGATAATTTTTGCACCAGCTCGACGAACTTGTTCCTCAATTTCATTCTTTTCTTCCGGCGTGAATTGAATAATTTTATCTAATGGTTGTCCATTAATCATTGCCTCATCGAAAGTAACGAATGAAGAATCACCATGTTCGCCAAGGACTTGGGCATCGACTGCATTAACTGAAATATTTAATCGCTGACTAAGAATCAACCGTAACCGCATTGTATCAAGTGAAGTTCCCGTACCAATTACCCGCTCTTTTGGAAAACCAGAAATTCGCTGGGTTAAGGTGGTTAAAAGATCAACTGGATTACTAGAGATTACAAAAACTCCATTAAAGCCACTAGCAACGATCGGGTTAATAATCTCCTTGAGAATCTTAACGTTTTTATGAATAAGATCTAGACGACTCTCGCCAGGCTTTCGTGGTACACCAGCGGTAATAACCACGACATCGGCATCATGAGCATCTTCATAGTTGCCGGCAAAGACGTCTGTGGGTCCAGTTAACGGGGTAATATCAGCAAGGTCAAGGGCATCGCCAACTGCCTTATCATGTTGACGAGTTACGATAACTAGTTCATCAACTTCACGATTTGATTGGAGAAGGGAAAAGGCAAATGTAGAACCAACTGCACCATCCCCAACTAAGACTACTTTATGACGATAGTGATTAATCATTATAATTCCTTCTTCTTTAATTCACGTTCTGCTGCCCAATGGTTAATTGGGCCAAATTTATGACCAACCTCAAGTGGATGAGAAATAGCAGCATAAACCGCATCTTTAGCACGAATAACGGCATTCTTCACGTCCGTGCCCTTAGCTAATTCAGCAGCGATGATAGCCGAAAAAGTATCTCCAGTCCCGTTAACGTGGGTCGTATCGAAGAATGGCTTAGTTAGTTCAAACCGTGAGCCGTCTTCCAGCAGGACCACATCAACTACTTCCTTTTGAGTTGGATCATTATGTTCACCTTTAATTACAACGTTTTTGGCTCCCATTTCATGAAGCTTGACTGCTGCATCGAACATTTCCTGGGTATCTTTCAGCTGTAGTCCGGTTAATTTTTGTGCCTCGTAAAAGTTGGGTGTAATTACAGTTGCTAAGGGAACAATTCGTTCACGGAATAATTCGTATGCTGACTGTTCAAGAAGCATTGCCCCGTGTTTAGTAATAATTACTGGATCGACAACTAATGGGCCAAAATCAACCTTAGCATACTGATCAGCGACGACATTAATTACATCATCGTTAGCAAGCATTCCCGTTTTTGCAGCAGAAATCTTGAAATCAGTAGATAATGTTTTGAATTGCTGTTCAATATAATCTTTTGGCATTACTTGCGCCGCGTCAATTCCATAAGAATTACCTGAAACGGCAGCGGTAAGGAGTCCGTGGCCATAAACACCATCTACAAAAAATGCGTGGAGATCAGCTGGCATTCCTGCACTGCCGTCTGAGTCATGACCGGCAATTGTTACTGCTTGTACTTGTTGATTAATCATGTCTATCAGCAACCTTTCTTTAACGTGTTGGGAAAATTGTAACATAAAGGATTGATGATGATTCAATAAAAAGCCTATTAAAAACAAAATACTAAAGGGAAAGCGAGGGGAGATGATAAAGCAAATCTAAAAATCTTGTTTACAAATAAATGGAATATGATAAACTAGACGAGAAACCAATGATTGAGGAGTAGTAATAAGGTGCGGCTAATTAGCGATCCTGTGATGGTGGAAGTCAGGAAGCTTACCCTTATGAAGGCGTGTCTCATAGGTAAAGCTTAATAAATGAGTGGAATTCTAATTCAATTAGAGTGGTACCGCGGGTAAATCTCGTCTCTAGTAAATCCTTGTTGTTTACTAGAGACTTTTTGTATAGGAGGAATTAATTTATGGATGAAAAGTTACAAGTAGCGAATGCTCTAGCTGTTGCACTGCCAGATTTAGAGCTAAACGAAATTGAAGAAAAGATTGAACGGCCAAAAGATTCAAACAATGGTGATTACGCCTTTCCAACATTCTTCTTAGCTAAGAGCTTACATAAAGCTCCACAAATGATTGCTAGTGAATTAATTGAAAAGATTGACCAAACTGGTTTTGATAAGGTGGTTGTAGCTGGTCCATACATTAACTTTTTCCTTGATAAAGCCAATGTTGGTGCTGGCGTGTTAAAGACCATTTTAAATGATCCAGAGCACTATGGTGAAAGTGATCTTGGTCACAAAGCTAATGTAACAATCGATTATTCATCACCTAATATTGCTAAGCCAATGGGGATGGGTCACCTTCGTTCGACTATGATCGGTGAAGCAATTGCCCGGATTCTTGAAAAAGTTAACTACAACTTAATTCGGATTGACTACCTTGGTGATTGGGGAACTCAATTCGGTAAGATGATGGCTGCCTACAAAATGTGGGGCGATAGTCAAGAAGTTCAAGACGGCCTGAAGAGTGATCCGATTAATACGCTGCTTCAACTTTACGTTCGGATTAACACTGAAGCAGATGAACATCCAGAATATACTGATGCAGGTCGGGAATGGTTTGCTAAGCTAGAACACGGTGATGAAGAAGCTTGGCGTCTCTGGCACTGGTTCCGGGAAATCTCTTTGGAACGGTTCCAACGGGTTTACGACATGTTAGATGTCAAGTTTGACTCATTTAATGGTGAAGCATTCTCAGCACAAAAGATGGAAGAACCAATTCAACTCCTTCGTGATAAGGGATTGTTAAAGAAGAGCCGTGGTGCCGAGATTGTTGATCTTGAACAATTCAACTTGCCACCATTGCTGATTATTAAGAGTAACGGAACTACCACCTACATTACCCGTGATTTAGCCACTGCTTTATTCCGGAAGCGGATGTATGGTCATGCTAAGTCCCTTTACGTTGTCGGTGCTGAACAAGAAGTTTACTTTAAGCAATTGCGGATGGCATTAAAGGAACTTGGCTTTAACTGGTGGGATCAAATTGAACATATTTCCTTTGGTTTAATGAACTTAAATGGTCAAAAGATGTCAACGCGGAAGGGAAATGTTGTTTCTCTTGAAGATGTTCTTAACGATTCCGTTGATCTTGCCCGGAAGCAAATCGCAGAAAAGAACCCTGACCTAAAGAACGCTGACGAGGTTGCAAAGCAAGTTGGTATTGGGGCCGTAATTTTCCACGATTTGAAGAATTACCGGCGGAACGCAGTTAACTTTAAGCTTGAAGATGTTGTTAAGTTTGAAGGGGAAACTGGTCCTTACGTTCAATATGCACGGGCACGGGCTGAGAGTATTTTGCGGAAAGGCGGCATTCGTGACTTTAGCGATGTTGACTTAACTCAAGTTGGTGATGGTGCTTGGGAATTAATTAGCTTCTTAGGCCAATATGGTGAAGCTGTCAAGCGGGCTGCACTTAACTATGATCCATCGGTAGTTGCAAAGTATGCATTGGAACTTGCCAAGAAGTTTAACCAATACTATGCACATAACCGGATCCTAAATGATGATCCGCAACAACCAGCACGGTTAGCATTAACTCAAGCTGTTAGTCATGTTTTGAAGTCTGCATTGGCTCTTCTTGATGTTAAGGCTCCAGACGAAATGTAAGAGAAAAATTATTCTAAATAAAAGGAAATCGAGAATCCCTCGGCTTCCTTTTATTATTTTAAATTTTAGTTATGCTGACCGAAAATTGACTACGGAAAAATTCTCCTATGGTAAAATGATTGAGACTTAATGTTACTAAATATGGGGATTAATAAATGAGAAGAGAACCAGAAGAGAAGCCACCTTTTCGGGAACGGTTGCTCGCTTGGCTAAAGCAGCTTTGGCAACGGGTAAAAGAGGTTGTTAACGAACTTTGGCAACGGTTTATTCGTTGGTTAAAGCAGTTTTGGCATCGGTACCAACTAACACGGTGGCTAATTGTAATTTTTTTAGGAGTATTTTTGGCAACTAGTACTTACCTGACATTTGTTGCTAAGACAGCAGATGTTAAGAACTTAGAACATCGTTTACAGCGACCAACGATGATCTATGACCATGATAATCAGTCTGCTGGAAGTTTATATTCGCAGAAAGGGACGTATGTACCACTTAATAAGATTTCAGCAAATGTTCCAGCAGCGGTAATTTCTACTGAAGACCGGAACTTTTACCATGAACACGGTTTTTCGGTTAAGGGACTTGGGCGTGCCGGCTTTTTGTTGATTAAGAATAAGCTGCTACATCGTGATTACATTTCTGGTGGGGGAAGCACCTTGACTCAGCAGTTAGTTAAGAATGCCTTTCTAACCCAACAGCAAACATTTTCACGGAAAGCACGAGAAATTTTTATCGCGGTAGAAGTTGAAAATCAATACAGTAAAAAGCAAATTCTTACAATGTATCTTAATAACGCCTACTTTGGTAATGGGGTCTGGGGGGTTCAGGATGCCGCCAAAAGGTATTTTGATTGTAATGCAGATGAACTAACTGTCCCTCAGGCTGCAACGTTGGCAGGAATGTTAACATCACCAGGAATTTATGATCCAGTTACTTATCCGGATGCAACTAAGCAACGTCGTAACTTAGTCCTCCAGCTAATGGTTGAAAATCACCAATTAAGTCAAACAGCAGCTGACCAATATAAAAAGGTGCCGTTAGAAGTTACTAACGGGTATGTTGCACCGGATACCTATCGTTACCCATACTATTTCGATGCCGTGATTTCTGAGGCAATTAATAAATACCACCTTTCAGAAAAGGAAATCATGAATAATGGTTATAAGATTTATACGACCTTGGATCAGGATCAGCAACGCTCAATGCAACAAACTTACGAAGACGATGATAACTTCCCTAGCAATTCAGTTGATGGGACTAAGGTACAGTCGGCTTCAGTTGCGATGAATCCGAAAACGGGTGGGGTTACCGCAATTGTTGGTGGTCGAGGGAAACATGTTTTCCGAGGCTTCAATCGGGGAACACAGATGCGTCGGCAACCAGGTTCAACGATTAAGCCACTGGTTGTTTATGCTCCAGCCTTAGAACATGGTTATTTCTATGATTCCACGCTGCAGGATAAGAAACAAGCGTATGGGACCAATGACTATACACCAAAAAACTATGATGATACTTATGCCGGAAGTGTTCCGATGTATAAGGCAGTCTATGAAAGTCTGAATGCGCCAGCAGTATGGTTGTTAAACAAGATCGGGGTTAATACTGGATATAAGATGGCCCAGAAATTTGGCCTACCAGTGGAAAAAGGGGATAAGAACCTTGCCCTGGCTTTAGGGGGAATGACTAAGGGTGTTTCTCCTGAACAAATTGCTCGTGCTTATGCTACCTTTGCTAATGAGGGTAAGATGCCTGACACCCACTACATTACAAAGATCAAGGATGCTTCTGGAAAGACGATTGTTACCGCCAAGACGGCCAAACCAAAACGGGTTGTCACTGCTAATACTGCTAAGAACATGACAAGTATGTTAATCGGCGTCTTTGAACACGGGACTGGTCAATCCGCTCGGCCTGCTGGTTACACGTTAGCCGGGAAAACAGGAACAACGGAATCAGCAGTTAAAAGCGATAGTGCTGATGATCGTGATAAGTGGATTGTTGGTTATACTCCTGATGTGGTAGTTGCTACTTGGGAAGGTTATGATGATACTAATTCATCCCATGCCCTTCAAGATATCTCAATGAAAAATGTTAATAGCCTTTATAAAGCCGAGATGAGTGGGATTTTGAAGAATACGCCAAATACGAAATTTAATGTTCAGGATGCCCAAACCCGAGCAACCGCAAATAGCGAGAAGAGTAATAAGGGTTGGGGCTCACTGCTGAAAAATGGTGGTGACCTGATGAACCGGTTTAATCAATCAGTAAATGACTTTGGTAATCGTGCTGGGCAGCTGTGGAATAATGTTCGCTCTTTATTCTGAAAGAATGATGATTAGCTGATAGTATGATACAATCGAATTGTTGAATAAATGAAAAGAGGTTACAAAAATGGTTAATATTTATGACACCGCTAATGAACTTAGTAATCAATTAAAAGAAACCCAAGAATATCAAGGATTAAAGAAGGCTTTTGATAGTTTGAAGGCCCAAAAAGACACTTTTGAAACTTTTAAGAAGTTCCAACAAATGCAAGCAGATGCTCAACAAAAGCAAATGACTGGTCAAAAGCTTACTCAAGACGAAATTAATGCAATTCAAACCGTTGCTAAGGAAATGAGCTCCAAGCCTGAAGTTCAAACCTTAATGAACCAAGAACGTGCTGTTGATAATATGCTTCAACAACTCAACCGGACAATTACTAGTCCTATCCAAGATATTTACAAGGATGTTATGCCACAAGGTCCACAACCAACTGACAAGTAACTGTTAATTTAGTTATAAAGATGATAACGGGAAGCAGAATGATGACAGTCGTGTCTGAGTGCTCTTCCCGTTTTTCCATTCAAAGGGTGAAAAAATGAAGTTTATTCATACTGCAGATTTACATTTAGATAGCCCGTTTCGGGGACTGGATGAAATGCCAACCCAAATTTGGCAACGGGTTCACCAGTCAACATTTACGGCATTTGAACGAATTGTTGATGATGCAATTAATCAGCAAGTTGATTTTGTCTTGATTGTTGGCGATATTTATGATCGCGATCATCACAGCGCTGAAGCGGAAGATTTCTTTATCCGCCAGTGTCGACGGTTAGCAAAACAACAAATTCCTGTTTACCTGAGTTATGGTAATCATGATTATCAGCCAGTAACGGAACAATTAAATTCATTGCCGAACAATGTTTATGTATTTGGTAACCAGGTTGAAACAAAAACATTAACGCTTGCTGATGGCCAGATAGTAGCAATTACAGGATTTAGTTACGGTAAGCGTTGGTTAGTTGAAGATCAAACCAGTAAATTTCCGGGAAAAGGGACTGCTGATTGGCAGATTGGGATGCTTCATGGCGCCATCTCACAAAATAATCCCGATCAGGATCACTACGCTCCCTTCACACTTTCTGAACTGTTACAGAAGAAATATGATTATTGGGCATTAGGACATATTCATAAGCACCAGGTTCTGAACGAGGAACCACTGGTTATTTATCCAGGGAATCCGCAGGGACGTCATAAAAACGAGGATGGTCACCATGGCTATTATCTTGTTCAAAGTGATGCTGATAAGTTAACGGCAGAGTTTAAGTCGGTTGCGCCAATTGAATGGTGTGAGATTGATGCTCAATTAAACCACGATCAAACAGCTGATTCATTAATTGAAATGCTTCTTCATAAGGAAAAGACAGAAGATCGTTTTAAGATGATTGCGTTTAATATCCATTTAACAGGTCAAGTTAATGATTTAACTAAAAAATTGCTAGCTAATGGGACAATTTTGGCTCGGCTTCAGGAAAGATTGAGTGAAAAGGGCGATTACCAGTGGTGGCCATATCAACTTAATCTCTTAAAAGATACTGCCTTACCGAAAATGACCGATTTAGACCAGGAATATTGGGACCAATCTGCTAAGGATGTCTTTAGTCAAGCCGCCGTTATTGATCTGGCTGATAAGTTGGCGAAGTATGGCTTTATTGCAGATCAACTTGCAGATCCTTCCCTAGTTAAACAATTACGTTACGAAGCAAGTCAAAAATTAGGTGAGGGGGATCACGATGAAAATTAAACAGGTCCACATTGATGGCTTCGGAAAATGGCATGATCAGGATTTTAGCTTTTCTAACAATCCGGTGCTAATTTATGGAGCCAACGAAGCTGGGAAGACCACTTTAGCTTCGTTTATCCTGAGTATCCTTTTTGGATTTGCGGATGGTCGAGGGAAAAATAAATACCAACAATATATCCCTAAAGATGGTTCGCGTTATGGTGGCTCTTTAACAGTAATTGCTGATCAACACCAGTATGTTATCAAACGTGTCAAGGGGAAAAATGGTGGGAAAGTCACAATTACCAATGAAAAGGGGAAAAAGGAAAAACAGGATTTCCTTGCTAAATTGCTCGGCCCCTTAGATCGTGAACTTTATCAAACCATCTACAGCTTTAACCAAAATAATATTCTAAATGATGAATTGGACCGGGAACAATTAGAGCAGCATTTACAGCGATTAGGAGCAGTTGGCAGTCAGGAATGGCTCCAGCAAATTGCTCACCTAGAAAAAGCAGCAGATTCCCTGTATAAACCCCGCGGACGAAAGTTAAGTCTAAATCGTCATTTGAAAGAATATGATGAACTTCGTGAACGGGTTAACCAAGCTCAATCAAAGAGTAGTGAGTACCACCGTTTAGTTGAAGAACAAGTTGAAAAACAATCTGAATTAGAACAACTAAAGCAGGAACAGCCAAAGCTCAAACATCAGGTCGAAAAAGAAGAACGACTGCAACGACTATGGCCAATTTACGAACAGTGGCAAAATCACCAGAAAGAATCCCCTACAGAGCGGTTAACGGACGATGAAATTATTAAGATTCAAGAACTGCAAAGTAGGGAGCGGGAACTTAACGCTCAATATAAGTCACTTAATCAACAGCGGCTTGAACAGCAAGCAGTTATCAAAAAAATGGGTGATCCTGAAGTAAAGGATTATCGATCACATAAAGCACATTATCTGCAATTAAAAGATCAGTTGTTGACCTTGCAAATTCAAAAAAATAGTCAAGCAGTTGATCAGCAGGAACAATGGCATACCGAACTTAAGCAGCTAGCGGAACGTTATGGAAGTGTTAAGTTACCAGAGCCACTTTCTGAACGAGCGGTGAGTGAACTGGAAGGGCTGCTTAGGACCAACTCTCACATTAGCAATAGCCAAAATCTATTTATTCCTGGAATTGGAATTGTCCTTTTTGTATTGGGATTGATTCTTCGCCAGCCCCTAGTTTGGATTTGCGGAATTATTGCTCTTGGCGGTGCAGGAGCATTATGGTTTAAGCAGCAACAACGTAAAAAAAAGTTAACGGCAGAACGAAACGCTATGCTTCAGTCATTTGGAGAGAAACATAATTTAGCGGCATTTCCAACAAGTAAATGGTTAATGATGCAGGGGGACCTTCATCGTTACCATGATTTAAAAGCTCAATTAGAGCAAGCAGATAAGCGTAAAACTAGTTTTGAACACCAGCTAGAATTAATTAAGCAACAACTACCAGTTAGGTTAGCGGCTAATTCTCTCAATGAATTAATTAATAGTTATCAGCGATGGCTTGTTGAGATGCAGGATCAGGAACAACAATTAAGTAGTGTGGAACAGGAACTAACCCGAATCCAAAGCCAAATTGACCAATTAACGCAACAATTGACTAAGTGTCGGCAAGCTAAGGAGACTGAATATAAGTCGCTTGGAATTAAAACTGATAATGAATTTAAACAACTTCAGGCACAAAAAGTAGCTGACCAAACTAGGAAGGTCACGGCTTCAGCTTATGGTCAGCAGCTAACAACTGGTGATCGCCAACAATTAGCCCGCTATGATAGCAAGGATTTGCTTGATAATAAGGTTTCTCTTGCTCATCAGAAATTAGCAGCTAATGAACAAAAACAAACGGAGCTTGAAACTGCATTAGCCCAAATCAATGTTAAAATTAATACCTTAGTTCAGGATGGCTCATTTAGTAAATTAAACCAGCAATTAACAAATCTGCAGACGGTAATTTGGGATGAAGCTAAACAATGGTTAAGTGACCAGCTTGCTATTCGGTGGATTAATGGGGCACTGAAACTAGCATCTCAAGATCGGTACCCGAAGATTCTTCAGCAAGCAGAAAGTTTTTTTGCAATTTTAACCGCTGATCGTTACCAGAAAATTATCGTCGATGATAGTGGAATTAGTGTATTAAACGATAACCAGCAAATCTTTCAGGTTGCTGAACTATCGCTTGGAACAGCAGAACAATTATTTATTTCTCTCCGTTTGGGATTCATTACGGTAATTAATGACCAGATTAAATTACCGGTTATGGTGGATGATGGTTTTGTTAATTTTGATAATGTTCGTCGGGGACGGATGTTAAAATTATTGAACCAGATGGCTGAGGAAAACCAAGTAATTTACTTTACCGCTAATGATCAGATTAAGGAGCTGGGGGCACCCGTTGTCGATCTCGATCAGCTGAATAAGAATAAAGTTTGAAAATCGTTTAAACATTCTGGATCAAGTCGTGGTATCACTTTTTGAGTGTGGTATATTAGATTGGTAAGTTTTGTGAAAATCAAATTTAATTGAGGAAGTGTTTTTTTGAAATCTAAGAAGTTAATCGCTATGATTGCCTGTGCAACGCTAGTCCTGCCATTAGCTGCTTGTGGGAGTAAGGCCGTTGCAACTACTAGTGGGGGAAAGATTACTCAGGAAGAGTACTATAACGAAATGAAAACCACCACTAACGGGAAGCAAGTTCTTCAACAAATGATCTTGGATAAGGTCTTGGAGAAGGAGTACGGGAAGCAGGTTTCTGATAAGCAAGTTAATGCCCAATACAACACGTACAAGAATCAATATGGTTCACAATTTAGTGCGGTGTTACAACAGCAAGGGTTGACTGAGAAAAAGTTAAAGCAACAAATTCGTTCTAATCTCTGCTTGGAAGCTGCTGTGCGGAGCTATACCCATATTACTAATGCACAAATTGATAAGCAGTGGAAGAAGTACGAGCCAAAGGTCCAAACTGCTGAAATCCTTGTGGGAAGTAAGGACGATGCTCAAAGTATCATTGATCAGTTGAATAATTCAGATCATCCTTACAAGACCTTTAAGAAGTTAGTTAAGTCTAAGTCAACTGATGCCTCAACCAAAAATGCTGGTGGTAAGGTAGCAGCATTCGATAATACTTCAACTTCAGTTGACTCAGCATACAAGAAGGCTGCATTTAAGTTGAAGACTGGTGAATATACTACTGAGCCGGTTAAAACAGATGACGGCTATGTTGTGATCTACATGATTGAACACCCGGCAAAGGGGAAGAAGAGTCAACACATTAATGACTTGAAGACACAAATCGTTCAAGAAAAGATGAATGATTCTAAGTTCTTACATAAGGTTGTTTCAAACGTCCTTAAGAAGGGAAACGTTTCAATTAAAGATAACGATCTAAAGAATATTATGGATGATTACTTAAATAGTAATGCAAGCACCACTAAATCAAATAGTGGCTCATCCCTCGCTAATAACTAAAATTGTTCTGGCTAAAATAAAAGGAAGTCCTTGGTATCCGGTAAATCCGAATACGATGGGCTTCCTTTGCTATTCTTTTAGTTTATCAATAATTTGCTGAATTCTTTCAAGATGAGGCTGACTTTTAAATTGCCATTGCTCATGAAGACGGTCAACCTCATCAGCGTACTTTTCAAGTCCTTTAGCAGCATCCTGTAATTTCTGGGTACTTGTGGATAGTTGTTTAAGTGAGTGGAGAAGAAACTTAATATTAGCTAAGTCTGCTTGAAAATGATTAGTTATTGGTGTTGTCAAATTGTCGCTTAATTGACTCTTGAATTTCTTTGTATTTAGCGTCATTGTATTCACCTGAATTATCCTTAAAAATCATCTTAAAATCGTCTTGATCGGAGTAACGAGGAATTAAGTGAATGTGTGAGTGGAAAACAGATTGGTAGGCAACTTTACCGTTATTATTCAAAACATTAAGGCCCTTAATTTTAGGGCTTGAGGCCTTAACTGCCCGTGCAATTTTTGGCAGGCGGGAGAAAACGGCGGCAGCTAATTCTTCGTCATATGCAAAGAGATCTGGAACATGCTTCTTGGGGATGACCAAGGTATGTCCAGGTGTTCCTTGAGAAATATCAAGGAACGCTTTTACTACGTCATCTTCGTATACCGTATAACTAGGAATTTCACCCTTTACTATTTTACAGAAAATACAGTCATCCATTAGTGATCGCTCCTTTGAAAAAATATTGTTACCATAAGTATACCAAAAGTGTTCCGAAAAAGAGCTGTCAATAAGTAACCTATGATATAATCAACGCTAGATAAGTCAATAAAAAGAGGGAAAATAATGGCACTTGAAATAAAAAATTTGATTGGGGGATATTCCCGAATCCCGGTACTAAAAGGAATTAGTTTTCAGGTTAAGCCTGGTGAGCTGGTCGGTCTAATTGGTCTTAATGGTGCTGGTAAGTCAACAACAATTAATCATGTCATTGGATTATTAAGACCATTTTCAGGTGAAATTACTTTAAATGGGGTTAATATTCAACAGGATCCCGTCGATTATAAAAAACAAATTGCTTATGTTCCAGAAACACCAATTTTGTACGATGAACTAACTCTTCGGGAGCACATTGAGTTAACGATTAAGGCATACTCATTAAATAACGCAGAGGCATGGTCTAGGGCCCAGAAATTATTAAAAACGTTTCGGTTGGATAATAAACTTGACTGGTTCCCGGCTAACTTTTCAAAAGGGATGAAGCAGAAAGTAATGATTTGCTGTGCTCTGATGACTGATGCCAAATTATTAATTGTTGATGAACCTTTTTATGGACTTGATCCATTGGCGGTTCATGATTTGTTAGAATTGATTGAGGAACGGAAAAAGGCAGGTACAGCTGTCTTGATGTCAACTCACGTTCTTGACACTGCTCAACGTTACTGTGATCGCTTTGTCCTGTTAGCTAACGGTAAAGTCCGCGCTCGGGGGACATTGGACGAATTACGGAAAAAAGCTGATAAGCCTGATGAGTCACTTGATGATATTTATCTCAGCCTAGCAAGGGATGATCAAAATGAATAATTTATTTAGTCAACGTCGGCAAAGGCATTTCACGGAGTTACTAAAGTATTGGCGGTTAGTATTTAATGACCACTTTGTCATTGCTTTGTTCTTCCTCTTTGGTGCACTGGCTTATGGTTATTCACAGTGGCTGCCACAATTAAATGACCATCTCTGGTGGGCGCGATGGCTGCTAGTTCTTTGGTTTGTGTTAATTACTCAGGTTGGGCGGCTGGCAACGCTGGTTAAACGCCCTGATCCTGTCTTTCTTCTTCCCCAGGTAAGATCTATTAGCCGTTATTTGAAACAAGCAACTATCTATAGCATGATTTTAGGCGTGCTTATGATGCTTATTCTCTCTGCAATTGCTCTACCGTTTGCTTTAACGACAGAGCGATTAACAGAGCTTGATATTAGCCTAATCTTAATTACAGCGTTGATTGTTAAGGTGACGTGGCTTTGGACAGCCAGGAAGGCGATCAGTATTCGCTGGGGAGCACAACGTAGCAGAACGATTGCTGAATATTGGATAAACCCATTAATTGTTTGGCTGGTGACGTGGTTTGTGGGACCTATTTGGGGCCTGTTGGTATCGGTAATCTTACTAATTGCGATGACTACTTATTATAGAAGTGTTGCGATTGATTGGCGACTAGCTGTTCGAGCAGAACAAGATCGGATGTTCAGCATTTACCGGTTCTTTAACCTCTTCACTGATGTCCCAAGTGTTCAGGGACGTATTAAGCGACGGAAATGGGCAGCTGGTTTAATTAAATTACTAGAAAATGATAATCATCCTTGGGCATATTTATATGCGCATGGTTTTGTGCGAAATACTGAGGTAAGTGGACTAGTAATGCGGTTAACGATTGTTGGAATGCTAGTTGTCTTTTTCATTCCGGTCAATTGGTTAAATACCGTTATTGCTCTGCTGTTTATTTACCTTGTTGCTACCCAGCTAATGCCATTTTACGAACAGTACCAGAATAACGTTTTTACTCATATTTATCCGATTGCCCATGAAGTTCGGGTTAAGGACTTTCAGCGGTTATTGAATAGGGTAATTATCATTGAAATGCTATTAATAGTGATCGCAAGCATTGGTCGGGATCTTAACTGGCAACGGTTAGGGTTGAACTTGGTTTTAGGAATTGTGGAAAGCTATCTTTTAACTAAATTCTATTTTCAACGTCGAATTAAAAAAATGACAAAGTGAGGAATATTATGCGTGTAAAACATAAGAAGTGGGCGGACCCATTAATGGCGGAACACCCTGAATTATTGGTTGATGATGCAACACAGTTTAAGGGAAAATGGCAATCGCGCTTTTCCAAGAAACAGCCCCTTCATCTTGAAGTAGGAATGGGAAAGGGGCAATTTATTATCGGGATGGCAAAAGCACATCCGGAGATTAACTTTATTGGTTTGGAAATTCAGCGGACTGTTGCTGCAATTGCTTTAAAAAAAGCTCTTCCAGAAAAACTACCTAACTTGCAGTTGATTTGTGGTGAAGGTGAAGAGTTAACTGAATATTTTGAACCTGGTGAAGTTGAGAAGCTTTACCTAAACTTTTCAGATCCATGGCCAAAGAAACGACATGCAAAACGGCGATTAACCTATCACACTTTTTTGAGTGAGTATCAACTCATTTTGCAGCCACAAGGACAAGTTGAACTGAAAACTGATAATATGGGATTCTTTGAATTTTCCGTTGTCAGTATGAATAATTTTGGAATGAAGTTTGCTGGGCTTTGGCTTGATCTTCATAATAGTGATGAGAATGAACATAATGTTGAAACCGAATATGAGCATAAGTTTGCTTCAAAGGGACAGCCAATTTATAAGCTAACCGCAACAATGCCGAAAAAAGATAGCCTATAGGGATGATTAAATGAAATTAATTATTACGAACAGTGCCAGTAAATGGTTTCAGGATAATTACGCCCTTAAACCTGGGGATGGGGTTAAAATTTATGGGAAAACTATTCAACCACGAGATGTTCATCATGGTCCCCGGCAAGGGTTTGCCCCAGAAAGGGATCTATCAAGTGCAACGGTAATTGAGAAAAAGAATGGAATTAATTATCATATTAATTTTAATGATAGCTGGTTCTTTTCGGGACTAGTAACGTTAATCGACTATCAAAATAATGCGCAGTATCCTGTCTTCTTCTTTCAACGGGAAGAAAACGGGCAAGTAGTAACTGCAGATAATTTTATTGGCGAAAATGTTGACGCTACTACTGGAGCTTCAAGTAAATTTGAAGATTACTGGGAATAATAAAGTATATAAAAATAGGGTTCCAACGCTCGGTAATACCGAATTCTGGAGCCCTATATTTTTCTTTCTATTCATAGAAATTTTTAGTTATTTAATGATCGCTCAACCCGCTTCAATGAAAGAAGACTCCCTGTTTTGGCATCAGCAATGAATTGGTAATCAACTGGCTGATCATCTTCTAAACGGGTAACGCCGCCTTCGTAAGCTTCAGTTTTAACTGCGAAACGTTGATAGGGGATTCGATGTTGATTAATCCAACTACCGGTAACCTCTCCTTCACGTTTGAAATCATCGCGAATCATTTTGAGAATTTGATCAGCTGAAATCCGTCGTTGACCAAACAACTTTCCAGCAAGGAACCCAACCACCCCAGATGCACCGAGTGTTACTGGTAATAACCAAGGATTGAGTGAATTATTAGAATCATTCATTTAATTAATTGCTTCCTTTGTCAGTTAGTATCAAAATTAATAATGTTAATTTTAACATTAACGGATAGAAAAAGCTAATTAAGAGCTAATGTGATAGCATAATGATATAATTACTTCAATTTATCGTGGAGGTAAGAAAATGGAAAAGTTACCGCAAATGCAAGAAGAGCAATTATTAGAAAAGATTGGTAAAGGGAAAGTCGTCCTGTTTTTTGATGCTGGGTGGTGTCCCGACTGTCACTTTATTAAGCCAGCAATGCCACAAATTGAACAAGATTTTCCAGAATACACCTTCATTGAGGTAGATCGTGATGAAAACATTGACCTTGCTGCTGAATTAAATATTTTTGGTATTCCAAGCTTTGTTGTTTACAGTGATGGCAAAGAAATCGGTCGTTTTGTAAACAAAGATCGAAAAACTAAGCAACAAGTAGAAGATTTTTTAAATGATTTGAAGTAAAATGGTAAACGGTAAAAAGAATGAGGGGGTCGGCGTATTATTAATCACGATTCCCTTCATTGTTATTTTGATGGAGAAAGGAAAATCTGATGTTAATTTCTAGTTATAACCCTCAAGAGATGGGCGATGTTTTAGTTGTTATTACTGGTCCTGACGTGGCTGACCAGACTGTAAATTCTAAGGAAAACGTTACACAAATTACTGCTGCGAAGGATGGAAGCCTTCTTGGCTATAACTTCTTTAATGTAAGTGAAGTATTACCAGAGCTGAAGGATGAACGGGGACAAGTATTTTTAAGCGATGAACAAGTTGCTAAGTTAAATAAAGTGCTGATTCAAGCAGGTTTTACTGATGAATTAACAGCTGATCATACACCTAAGTTTGTAGTTGGTTATGTTGAGAAAATTGAGGATCATCCCAAGTCAGATCACCTTAAAATTACTCAAACACGAGTAGAAGATGGCAAGACGGTTCAAATTGTGTGTGGATCTCCTAATGTTAAGGAGCATATTAAGGTTGTTGCAGCGCGTCCTGGTGCGATGATGCCGAGTGGTAAAATTATCTGGCCTGGTGAATTAATGGGGGTTAAAAGTGAAGGAATGCTTTGCGGCTTTCGTGAGCTTCGGTTAAAGAATGCTCCTGATAAGAAAGGGCTATGGATAATCCCTGATGATTGGCAGGAAACTGGTGAAGCGGTTGACTTTAAACGGGCCGATACTTACTTTCCAGCCCAAAACTAGGCTGCTGATTTAACAACTATTTGTGAAAGGAACCAGACTGATGGATAAGAAAACTTATTATTTTATTGGAATTAAAGGAACAGGGATGGCATCACTTGCCCGAATCCTTCATGATAAGGGGAATCAGGTTTTAGGGTCAGACATCGAAAAGGAAACCTTTACCCAGGGACCATTATTGAAGAATGGTATTAAGATTTTGCCGTTTGATCCAGCTAACTTAAAGCCAGGAATGATTGTTATTCAAGGAAATGCTTTTGGTGAAGATCATCCAGAAGTAAAGAAGGCCCATGAACTTGGATTAACAGTTATGAGTTATCCTGAAGCGGTAGAAAACGAGGTGGCTAGTCATACCAGTATTGGAATTGCTGGTGCGCATGGTAAGACCAGTACAACAGCTCTCCTAGCCCATGTCCTTGATGGTGTTGAACCTACTAGCTACTTAATTGGTGATGGTGTTGGTAAGGGAAATGCCAAGGACCGCTTCTTTGTATTTGAGGCAGATGAGTACCGTGATCACTTCCTAGCATATCATCCAGACTATGCCATTATGACAAACATTGATTTTGATCACCCTGACTTTTTTAAGGATATTGATGATGTTCGCAGTTCCTTTGAGACATACGGAAAGCAAGTTAAGAAGGCGATCTTTGCTTGGGGTGATGATGATAATCTGCGGAAACTCGATGTTGATGTTCCTGTATACTACTATGGAACAAATGAAAGAGACGATTTCCGTGCAGAAAATATCCAACGAACACCAGCTGGTTCGACCTATGATGCCTACTTTAAGGATCAAAAGTTAGGAACATTCACCATTCATCTTTATGGTGAACACAGTGTTCTTAATAGCTTGGCAGTAATTGCCGTTGCTTATATGGAACATGTCGATATGGCAGATATTAAACGTGAGCTGGCAAACTTTACTGGGGTTAAGCGACGGTTTAGTGAAACTGACATTGCCGATGAAACACTGATTGATGATTATGCTCACCACCCAAGTGAAATTAAGGCAACCATTGATGCTGCTCGGCAGAAATATCCGGATCGCCAAGTGATTGCTGTTTTCCAACCACATACTTATTCGCGATTAGCCGCTTATATTGATGGCTTTGCAGAATCATTAAGAAAAGCAGATAAGGTTTTTGTTACACCAATCTTTGGTTCTATTCGTGAACAAGCTGGGCATGTTTCAAGTGAAGATCTTGAAGCAAAGATTCCTGATAGTGAAGGAATTGATATGGATACGATGACAAAGCTTCTTCATTATCATGATGCTGTGGTTGTCTTCATGGGTGCTGGAGATATTGAAAAATATGAAGATAAGTATAAAGAGCTGTTAAACAAGTAGTTGGCAGGTTGAAGGCCGCAATTAAATTTGTTATTATTTTTGAAAGGTCAGAGAAAGTCAAATTAAAAGGAATGATATAAATGAATAACTTTTCTGGACAACCGGAGCGCCGGGTTGTTACTGATTCTGCAGGATTGAATCGGTTCTTGACTCGGATGTACGGTAACATGGTGGTTGCGATTTTAGTTTCTGCATTTTCCGCCTATTTAACAATGAATACATTTCGTCGTGAGGTTTTTGGTTACTTTGGTGCCCATCCGGCAATGATCTGGCTTGTCTTACTGTTGCCAATTGCTTTGTCAATGGGAATTAGTTTTAGCGCTACCAGGAATCCTGTTGGTGCTTTCGTAATGTTGATGCTGATATCAATCATTTATGGAGTTGAGTTCGCATTGATTGCCGGTGTTTATACTGGTGCAAGTATTGCTTCGGCTTTTGTTTCATCATCAGTGATCTTTATTGTAATGGCGATTTACGGGACCGTAACTAAACGGGACTTGACTAAGTTTGGATCACATGCAATGGCAGCATTGATTGCTTTGATTATTGCTTACATTATTAATATGTTCTTGCAAAGTCCAGCGATTGCTTACATTTTCTCTTTCATCGCAGTAATTATTTTTACTGTGCTGACTGGCTGGGATGCACAAAAAATGAAGCAGATTTATGTTAACTATGGTGATCAAGTTTCAGTAACCGGATTAGCAGTTTTGGGTGCACTTCAATTGTACTTAGATTTTGTTAACCTCTTCATTTCACTCCTCCAAATTTTTGGGATGAGTGATCGAAACTAATTAAAGGGAAGAGGGTGAGAAAACGTTTAGCTTTTCTCCCCCTCTTCCTTTTTTAATGGTGATTCTAATTAGATTCATGGACTTTTTGATAATAATAAAATATATCAGTTAAGAAGATGATGGCGACTGCAACCCAAATTGTTTTCATCCTGAAGAAGGGCTGAATGATTGCCGATGAAATGGCGCCAAGGGTAAATGCTAAAACGATGATGAAGTAGTTAATAGCAATTTTTAAATCTTGTTGACGATGGTGGTAGATATATTCGGTGCCGAAAACGACTGACTTTTTAATGTTACCCGTAGTAAAAACACTGCTGTAACCGAGCCCCTCGATTTTACTGAAAGCGGTATTTAGTAAAGCAAGGCCAAAGGAAACCAGACCGACTGAAAGATATGTAGGAAAGTTCTCAGGCATACTGCCCACGAATCCACCAATGATTAAGATTGGGAAAAGGCAGAAGATTCGCCAGTATTTGATATGGGCCTGGAAGGTAATAGCAACAATAATCCCGAGAATATAGAGGGCAATTGCGCCACATCGATCGATAATCCCAATAACATTATGATTAACTAACGCTGCAGCGAGAAAAACGATATTTCCAGTTTGTGCTGCAGCAAGCGTATGACCACATTGAACATAGGTGAACGCATCAAGAAAGCCGCCACAAAAAGTCATGATGATGGCAAATAGACGTGCCTCTTCAACGTGATGAGTATTAAGTAATTTGTTCAAAAGATCCCTTCTTTAACTGATGATAAAACCTTAACGATCTCGTTAAATTCGTGAACAGGAAACTAACGGAGCCTTCCAATCTTTGGTACAATTATTAAGAATAAGAGAAGGAGCGGTATTAAATGGCAAAACAACTATTATTAATTGATGGTAACAGCATTGCTTTTCGGGCTTTTTTTGCAATGCACAACCAGATTGATAAATTTACTAACAAGGATGGTCTGCACACGGCAGCTATTTATGGCTTCAAGTTGATGCTTGATCATGTTTTAGAAAATTTTCATCCAGATGCAGCACTAGTAGCTTTTGATGCTGGTAAGGTTACTTTTCGAACCAAAATGTATGGCGACTATAAGGGTGGCCGGAGTAAGACTCCCGAAGAATTAACCGAGCAACTTCCGTATGTTCGTGAACTAGTAAAAGATTCTGGATTACATAGTTATGAATTAAAGGGCTATGAGGCTGATGATATTATCGGAACCCTCGCTAAGGAAGGTGATACAGCTGGCTATGAGACCTTAATTGTTACAGGTGACCGTGACTTAACCCAACTTGCCAGTGAACATACTACGGTAGCAGTTACCCATAAGGGAGTTACCGATACTGAACATTATACGCCAGAACATGTTCAAGAAAAGCTTGGGATCACACCGGCTCAGATTATCGATATGAAGGCTTTAATGGGTGATACCTCTGATAATTATCCCGGAGTTACCAAAATTGGGGAAAAGACCGCGATTAAGCTTGTAAAACAGTTTGGTTCTGTCGAGGGTATTTATGAAAATATTGATAAATTGAAAAAGAGCAAGATGAAAGAACACCTAGTCGAAGAGGAGGATATTGCTCGACAATGTAAGACGTTAGCCACAATTTTGCGCGATGCACCGGTTGAAGTTAAGCTAGCAGATCTTGAATATAAGGGCCCGCAAACAGAAAAACTAATTGACTTCTATCAGAAGATGGATTTTCAGTCATTTTTGAAGAAAATGGCTGTTTCACCAGATGATCAGGGCACCGAAATTGCACCAATTGAGTATACGGAACTGACTGCTGATAACCTGGATCTTATTGCTAAATTAGGTGATCGGGGAAGCTTTTATTTAGAGATGCCAGATCCTAATTATCACACTTCATCATTTGCCGGTTTTGCTTTGGGTAACGGCAAACAATGGCTAGTAAGTCGTGATCCTGAATTACTGAAGACGGCCGAGGTCAAAAGCTGGCTAACCGATTCTAAAATCAAGAAGGACGTTTTTAATGCGAAAGCACAGATCGTTGGCTTGAATCGATTAGGAATTACTCTTGACGGAATTGATTTTGATCTTCTTCTGGCCTCCTATCTTCTGAATACCAATGACAATAGCAATGATTTGGGAAAATTGGCTCATGAGCATGGATATGATGATGTGCAAACAGATGAAGAAGTTTATGGAAAGGGAGCTAAGAGGACAATTCCTGATGATGATCAGCTGTTCTTTCAGCATCTTGCCAATAAGGCACGAGCAATTGAACAATTGCGTCCCCAATTATTTGAACAGTTAAAGAAAAACGAACAGTTACCTCTTTATACTGATATTGAATTACCACTAACCCATGTTTTAGCCAAAATGGAAATTACTGGGGTTCATGTTGACGCGCAAACGTTAAAGAATATGGGGAGCAAGTTAACTGAACGGCTCGCGGAGATTGAGGAACAGATTTATCAAGAAGCTGGCGAAGAGTTTAACATTAACTCCACTAAACAGCTTGGTAAAATTCTCTTTGAAAAGTTAAAGCTACCTGTTATTAAGAAAACTAAGACAGGGTATTCAACAGCTGTTGATGTTCTCGAAAAATTAGCTCCCCAGGCACCAATTGTGGAAAATATTCTTCAATATCGCCAGATCTCAAAGCTACAATCAACGTATATTAAGGGACTGCTAAAAGTTATTCATTCGAGCGATCAAAAGATCCATACCCGTTACCTACAAACATTAACCCAAACTGGACGTTTATCGTCGGTTGATCCTAATCTACAGAACATCCCAGTACGATTACCAGAAGGGCGGCTTATTCGTCAAGCGTTTGTTCCGAGTCATGAGGGATGGCAGATATTCTCTTCTGATTATTCACAGGTTGAATTACGAGTCCTTGCTCATATTACAGGTGATCATAACCTTCAGGAAGACTTTAAGAATGGTGAGGATATCCATGCCAGCACAGCTCGCCGGATTTTTCATTTAAAACCAGATCAAGAGATTGATCGTAACATGCGTCGGCGGGCAAAGGCGGTTAACTTTGGAATTGTTTATGGGATCAGTGATTATGGGTTAGCCCAACGAATTCACGTTAGTCGCAGTCAAGCTCACGAATTTATTCAAAATTACTTTAAAGAATTTCCAAAAGTTAAGGATTATATTCATAACACGATTGAGTTTGCACGGCAAAATGGATATGTTGAAACGATTACTCATCGTCGTCGTTACTTGCCAGACATTAATGCCAAGAGCTTTAGCCGGCGTTCATTTGCAGAACGAACTGCGATGAATACGCCAATTCAGGGAAGTGCTGCAGATATCATTAAAATTGCAATGATTAAGATGCAGGACGAATTAGAAAAGCGTCAATTAAAGGCAAAAATGCTTCTTCAAATTCATGATGAGCTGGTTTTTGAAGCGCCAAAAGAAGAAATCCCAGTATTGAATAAACTAGTTCCTGACGTAATGGATTCAGCAGTTAAACTTTCTGTTCCGTTAAAGGTCGATAGTAAGTATGGCGATACATGGTATGATTTGAAGAAATAATTTGAGGAGGAAGGATCGATGCCAGAATTACCAGAAGTTGAAACGGTTCGTCGGGGATTATTAAAGATTGCTGCAGGACGAAAGATCAATGGAATTGATGTTCATTATGGTAAGACAATTACTAATGAAGTTGAACAGTTTAGGCAGTCGCTGATTGGTCAGACGATCGAAACTGTTGACCGTCGTGGCAAATACCTTCTTTTTCGGTTTAGTAATCACCTAACGATGGTCTCCCACTTACGTATGGAGGGCAGTTACTATACGCAACCGGCAGGAGCTTCGGTTGATAAGCATACTCACGTTGTCTTTAAATTTACGGATGGAACAGAACTTTGCTACCGTGATACTCGGAAATTTGGCCGAATGACACTAGTAAAAACCGGCGATGAGATGACAGTTGGTGGGTTGAAAACAATTGGTCCAGAGCCCACTGCCACTGATTTTAAGGTTGACTATTTTAAACGAATCTTGCGACGAAGCCGTGGAAAAATAAAACCGTTTTTGCTTAATCAACGCCATGTTGCTGGATTAGGAAATATCTATGTTGATGAAGTTCTTTGGATGAGCGGGATCAATCCTGAACAGCCCGCTAACACCCTTACTGATAAGCAGATCCAGACCCTGCATGATAATATTATTCAAGAGTTATCAAGGGCAATTGAGTATAAAGGGACAACTGTTCATACATTTAAAAATGCGTTTGGCGATGCTGGTGCATTTCAGGAGCAGTTAAATGCATATGGTCATGGTGGAGATAATTGTCCGCGGTGTGGTACAAAAATGGTAAAAATAAAAGTTAACCAGCGAGGAACCACATTTTGTCCACATTGCCAGCCATTATTGGAGATGAAAAATGACTAAGTTAATTGGATTAACTGGTGGAATTGCAACTGGTAAATCAACTGTTAGTACTTTGCTAAGGTTGAGTGGGTATCCGGTAATTGACGCGGATCAGGTGGTTCGTCAACTCCAGACCGTACATTCAAAAGGACTAGAACGGTTAACAGCAGTATTTGGAAGTGGGATCTTGAATGCTGACCAGACGTTAAATCGGCAGGCGTTGGGTTCCCTTGTATTCAGTGATCAAACTAAATTAGCTAAGTTGAATATGATAATGCAGCCATTGATTCGTGAAGAGATTTGGCGACAGATAAAAAACTACCAAAAACAACAAATTCCATATGTTATTTTAGATGCTCCGCTCCTGTTTGAGGAAAACTATACTGATGAATGTGACCTGGTCGTGGTTGTTGCTACCGATTATCAAATCCAGGTCCAACGACTAATGAAGCGAAATGGGTATTCGCAAACTGAGGCAGAGCAGCGGATTGACTCTCAGATGCCATTAGCAAAGAAAAAACAATTGGCTGATATTGTAATTGATAATAACGGAAGTAAGGAAGAATTAAAGCGGCAAGTTGCTGGATTGATTGATCAGATGCACAATAATAAGTTATGATAAAATGAAAACTATTTAATAGTAAGCAAGGAGGAAGGCCAGATGCGTTGTCCACACTGTCATAAAAACGGTTCGCGTGTTGTTGATAGTCGGCCAAGTGAAGATGGCACTTTTATTAGACGACGTCGAGAATGCATTCACTGTGGTTTCCGTTTTACCACTTTTGAACGGTATGAAGAGACTCCATTATTAGTGATAAAAAAAGATGGAACACGGCAAGAATTTAGTCGTCAAAAGATTTTAAACGGGATTGTTAGATCCGCGGAAAAACGTCCTGTTAGCATGGAGCGCCTAACAAAAGTAACTGATAAAATTGAAAAAGAAGTTCGCAGCCTTGGTGAAAATGAGGTTTCCAGTCAGGTGATTGGTAAATTTGTTATGCAAGAATTGAAAGACATTGACGAAATCGCCTACATTCGTTTTGCAAGTGTTTACCGTCAATTCAAGGATGTTGATGCATTCATGAACGAGTTGGAATCCATGATGAAAAATAGCGATAAGAAGTAGGGGGGAACGAGGCCATAATGACTAAAAGTAAATCAATATTTGATCCAGGGGCTGGATATATTGTTACTGCTAGCCACCAATGGTCAAATTTCAATGAAAAGGTTTTTGAACTTTTTTATCAGCCAATATTAGGAACAGCCGCATTTGCGATGTTTCATGCCTTACGAACACAATTAAACGAAAAACCAGCAATTAGTGATCGGCATCTCCAATCTCAATTACTAGTTCAGCTTAATGCAGGACTGCGGACAGCTGAAGAAGGCATTCAACGCCTGGAAGCAACTGGGATGCTACGGACTTTTACCCAAACTGATCAGCTTGGCGATTTATTCGTTTATGAGCTTCAACCAACACTTACGCCGGCTGAATTTATTAATGATAACCTTCTTAGTATTCTGCTGTTAGAGGCTGTTGGTGAAGCGCGCTTTAAGGAGTTGGGTGAATTTGCTAACCGTTTTGCTTTAGGAAGTCATCAAGTAACATTAAAAGAAATAACCCATAACTTCTTCGATGCTTTTCATGTTGATGATCAGCGGATTACGCATTTACCGACAGAGATCACTACTACTCGCAAAAAAATAGTTAGTGAGAAGAAATCAAAGAAGAAGGTAGTTAACGTTGATTTTGACTGGCCGACCCTAGTGCAGTTGTTAAAGGGTCAGCCCATAACCGAAAAGGATCTAAGTAGTAACCGTGACTTAATAGAAGTAGAGCACCAGCTTTATGGGATTGATGAGCCAACAATGGCCCGACTGATTACTCAATCAACTGATTTGACAACAAGCAAAATTCGTCCGCAACGACTTAAACAAATTATAGCTGGAAAATACCGGGTAGATGCTAAGCAGCCGGGTAAAGAAAAAGTTAGTGAAGAAAAGGGAACAGTCACACTTTCACAGGAAGAACAGCAGTTAATTGAAACATGCAAATACTATGCGCCGGTGACGTTTCTTCAACAGCTAAAACAACAGATGGGCGGATTTGTGACTTCAGGAGAACGAGCAATTATTCGGAACCTGATTCAAGAACAACAATTAGATGCAGGTGTTGTTAATATCCTTTCATGGTATGTAATTGCGTCGCTTAAACGACCGACACTTCAAGCAAATTATGTAAATGCAATTGCTAATAATTGGATGCGTGCTGGAGTGGCGACAGCTGAAGAAGCGCTTGCCCATATCCATGAATTTAACGATCAAAAGGCGCAGAAACGTACTAGTCGTCAAACAAACTATTACCGCCAGCGAACCACTACTGTTCGAGAGAAGATGCCAGCATGGGCTAATGAAGATGAACAGCAAATCAAGAAGCCAACACCAGAACAATTAGAGCGGCTTCGTCAGCGGTTAGCAAGGCGAAAAAAGTCGGGTGGCTCTGAAGGGGATGAGAGTAAATGAAATCGTTGAGTAAAACAATGAAAGAAATTATGAAGAGCCAAAATTTTGGTCCTGCCTATGAGCAAATGATCAGTCAGGTTCTGAATGATCCGGAAGTTGCTGCCTTTTTGAAGAATAATGCCCAAAAACTTTCACCTCAGGCAATTGAGCGAGGCGAGGCTAAGCTTTACGAATACTTTCACGAAAAACAATTGATTAGTAAGGGAACGGCCACGGTAGCGCCAGGCTATTCGCCACAATTAATTGTTAATGCGGGACAAATTGATGTAACTTATGTGCCCACTAAAAAACTGCTTGAGCAACAACGACAAGCTCATATTAAGCAACTGGTTTCTTCAATTAATATGCCTAAGTTTATTCATGGTGCTTCCTTTGATCGGTTTTATATTGATAAACCGTACTACACAGAAACGCGTAACAATGCTTTAACTGCAGCACTTGATTTTATTGATCAATATTCTCCAAATGAATTTCATCCCGGATTATATCTTTATGGCCGGTTTGGTGTTGGGAAGACTTATCTTTTGGGAGCGATTGCTAATGAGCTTGCTCAACAAAAGGGTGTTGCAACAACGATGATGCATTTTCCAAGTTTTGTTGTTGAGATGCGTAATTCGATTAAGACGAATAATTTAGGTTCAAAACTTGATGCGGTAAAAAAGGCCCCGGTATTGGTGCTTGATGATATTGGTGCTGATGCGATGACCACTTGGGCCAGAGACGATATTCTGGGTGTTATCTTGGAATACCGAATGCAAGAAGAGCTTCCAACGTTCTTTAGCTCTAACTTCTCAATGGATGAACTTCAAAGTCACTTAACGGTAAATGTAAAGGGAGAAGAAGAGCCGGTCAAGGCGAGTCGGATTATGGAGCGGATCAAGTTCCTTTCTCGCCAATATGAAATGGCGGGGGCCAATCTTCGTGACAAAGGATAAAAATATTTAATGCTTTCCCTTGACATTGAATGATCGCTTTAGTATTCTAGATAACGTTGAAAGAAAAAGCAGGAGCACCCGCTTCTCGCCTAGGTGATAAGGATTGCCGGGCTGACGAGTTAAATAAGAACAATGATAGTATTGTTTATTATTAGCGGGGTGTAGAATGCACTCCGCTTTTTTGCTTGATCTTTCGCTAATAAAATTGGAGGTGCGTTGCCATAGCTCAAGATATGATTGTCAATAACGGTATTCGTGCTCGTGAAGTACGGCTAATTGGTCAAGATGGCGAACAGTTAGGAATTAAGTCAAAACGCGAGGCGTTACAATTAGCTGAAGATGCTAACCTTGATTTGGTTCTGGTAGCCCCAAAGGCTCGACCAGCTGTTGCCCGGATCATGGATTACGGAAAGTACCGTTACGAAATGCAAAAGAAAGAGCGTGAAGCTCGAAAGAAGCAAAAGACTGTAACGGTTAAGGAAATTCGGTTGAGCCCTTCAATCGATACGAATGACTTTAATGTCAAGTTAAAGCGCGTTCGTAAATTCATTGAAAAGGGCGATAAAGTTCGTGTTTCCTTACGATTCCGTGGTCGTGCTATCACCCATAAGGATATCGGTCGTGACATGATTGAAAGAATGGCCAAAGAAACTGAGGACATTGCAACAGTTGTACAACGACCAAAGATGGAAGGGCGGAGTATCTTCTTAACTCTTGCCCCAGCTGCTGATAAAGCAAAAAACTAATTTAAGAAAGTAGGGAATTTTTCTTATGCCAAAGATGAAGACTAACCGTGCCGCTGCAAAGCGTTTTAAGCGTACTGCTAATGGTGGATTCAAGAGTGGTAATTCATTCACCAGTCACCGTTTCCACGGTAAGACCAAGAAGCAACGTCGTCAATTACGTGGCTTGAGCATGATGGACAAGTCCAACGTAAAACGTTACAAGAAGTTACTCCCATTTAAGTAAACTTCGTTCGAAATAAGAAAAACACGTAGGAGGAATTCAACATGCGAGTTAAAGGTGGAACTGTTACGCGCGCACGTCGTAAGCGCATCATGAAATTAGCAAAGGGTTACCGTGGTTCAAAGCACCGTCTTTTTAAGACTGCTAAGGACCAAGTAATGAAGAGCTACACTTATGCTTTCCGTGACCGGAAGGTTAATAAGCGTAAGTTCCGTGAACTTTGGATTGCCCGGATTAACGCTGCTGCACGCATGAACGATATTAGCTACAGCAAGTTAATGCATGGCTTGAAGTTAGCTAACATTGACATCAACCGGAAGATGTTAGCTGACTTGGCTGTTAACGATGCTGAAGCATTTAAGGCTATCGTTGACGAAGCAAAAAAGGCTCTTAACTAAGAGTTCTTAAAATGAAGCAATGGTCATTGGTGAGTAGCCAGTGGATCGTTGCTTTTTTATTTTCCCAGGTTAATTAGGTCGTTAAGAGTAGCGGTTGGAAGAAACAATCGCTATAATTAGAATAATAGTAATTATTTGAGAGGTATGACTTTGTTAGAAGAGTTTAAACCAACATGGATGGTAGAGAGTATTTATTCAGTTTCTCCTGAACAATTAAAGGCTCGTGGCATTCGTGCTGTTTTTAGTGATTTAGACAATACTTTGATCGCTTGGAATAATCCGGAGGGGACGCCGGAATTACACCAATGGATGGCAGAGCTAAAGGAAGCGGGGATCCCGTTAATTGTTATTTCAAATAATAATAAGAAGCGAGTTGCCAAAGCTGTTGCTAATTTAAAACTACCATTCATGTCGCGTTCCTTAAAACCGTTAAGTTTTGGGATTACCCGAGCTCGTAAAAAGCTAGGCTTAGCTAAGAATGAGGTAGTGATGGTTGGCGATCAGCTAATGACGGATATGCTGGCTGCTCATCAAGCTGGAGTTCGTAGTATTTTGGTTAAGCCAATCGTCCAAACTGATAAGTGGACTACCAGAATGAATCGGTTGATAGAAAAGTATGTCTGGCGTGAATTGCGCCGGCATTATCCAAATTTAAAATGGCAGGAGGATTTGAATGACTGAGGAAAAACAAAATCGTGATGATTTAAGATGTATTGGTTGTGGAGCAAAGATTCAAACAACTGATCCCAAAGAACCTGGCTATACTCCTCAATCAGCGCTTGAAAAGGGATTGAAGAACAATGAACTATATTGCCAACGGTGCTTTAGGCTTCGGCATTATAATGAAATTGCCCCAGTTTCTTTGAGTGATGGTGATTTTCTTCGTCTTCTTAGTCAAATTCGGAATGATAATGCGCTAATTGTTTATGTTGTTGATATTTTTGATTTTAACGGTAGTATAATTCCGGGATTGCATCGTTTTGTTGGTTCAAATCCAGTTTTACTTGTCGGGAATAAAGAAGACTTGTTACCTCGTTCATTAAGACGTTCGAAGCTCCGTGATTGGTTACGTCAGCAAGCTAATTTAGCAGGCTTGCGGCCAATTGATACAGTTCTTGTATCTGCCAAAAAGAACCATCAAATTGATTACTTGTTAGAAGTAATTGATAAGTACCGTCAAGAACGGGATGTCTATTTTGTTGGGGTAACTAACGTTGGTAAATCGACGCTGGTTAATCAAATAATTAAACAGCAAACAGGGATTAAGGAACTAATCACAACGTCTAAATTCCCGGGAACAACCTTAGATAAAATTGAAATCCCGCTTGATGATGGTCATCGGTTAATTGATACCCCAGGAATTATTCACCAGCATCAAATGGCTCATGTCTTATCAGCTAAAGATTTAAAGTATGTTTCACCACAAAAGGAAATTAAACCACGGACTTACCAATTGGATCCGGAACAGACAATTTTTATTGGTGGAGTAGCTCGTTTTGACTACTTAACAGGTCACCATGCGGGGATAATTGCTTACTTTGATAATAACCTTCTCCTTCATCGAACAAAGTTAGCTAATGCTGATCACTTTTATGAAAAACACCTTGGCGAATTATTAACACCCCCAACGAAGGACGAATTAAAAGGATTTCCGCCATTAGAGCGTCAGGAGTTTCACTTATCTGAGAAGAGTGATATTGTTTTTGAAGGCTTGGGCTGGATCACCGTTCCGGCAGGGACAAGTGTTGCTGCCTGGGTTCCAAAAGGTGTTTCAAGTTTAGTACGGCGAGCAATGATTTAAAAAGAGGTACAGAATGGAATTAAGAGGAAAGCAAAAACGTTTCTTAAGGGCACAAGCTAACCATCTTCAACCAATTTTTGCGGTTGGTAAGGAGGGATTAACCCAAAACTGGGTTAATCAATTAGATGGGGCATTGGATCGTCGAGAATTAATCAAGGTTAATATTCTCCAAAATTCTGATGTGACGCCTAAAGAGGTTCAACACTTTATTGAAAGTCAAACGACAATTCATGTTGTCCAAATAATCGGTCGGGTACTAGTTCTTTTTAAGGTATCTGCAAACAAGGATGCTCGGGAACTATCATCACGGGTAAAGAAGATCTAATTGGGGTGAGACTTTTTGCAACAGTGTGGAGTTTTAACAAGTACAAAAACAATTACTAAGTCGCAACTTCAACTTGCTCCTAATCAGCAACGTCAACGGATTGGCTTATATGGTGGAACATTTAATCCAGTTCATAATGCTCATTTACTGGTGGCAGATCAGGTTCAATCTTTATTGTGTTTAAACCGGGTTGATTTTATGCCGGATTTTATTCCTCCACATATTGACCATAAAAGCGCCATTGACGCTCAAAAACGGGTTGAGATGTTAAAGTTAGCAATTAGTGATAATAGTCGTTTCGGAATTGAAATGGCAGAGTTAAACCGTGGTGGGGTTAGTTATACCTATGACACAATGAAACAATTGTTGGAACAAAACCCGCTAACGGAATATTACTTTATCATTGGTGGTGATATGGTGGACTACTTGCCAAAGTGGCACCGAATTAATGACTTAGTAAAGTTGCCTCGTTTTCATTTTGTGGGCGTTCGTCGTCAGGGCGCAAAGAATGAAACTCACTATCCGGTGATCTGGGTTGATGTTCCTCTAGTTGCTTTTAGTTCAACTGATATTCGTCATCGAATCTCAACGGGACAGTCGATTAGGTATATGGTTCCAGAAAAGGTTGCACAATATATAAAGGAGCACCGACTTTATCATGAGTGAAGAGCAAATTAAGTATCAAAAACACTATATTCCATTAACTCGGGACGAATTGGTAGAACGCCTGCACTTAGTATTGCGTCCTAAACGATTTAGTCATGTACTTCGAGTTGAGAAAACAGCAGTTAAATTGGCGAAGACTAATGGAGTTGATCCAGAAAAGGCAAGTATTGCTGGCCTTTGTCATGATTATGCAAAACAACGTCCAGATGATGTTTTTATCCAAGTAATTAAGGATAAAAAAATGTCACCAGAATTGTTAAACTACGGGAATGCCATTTGGCACGGTGTTGTTGGTGCTGAGTTGTTGAAAGATGAACTCGGTATTTGGGATGAGGATATCTTAAATGCGGTTCGGCATCATACAACTGGCGCTGCAATAATGAGTAAGCTAGAACAAGTTATTTATATGGCAGACTATATTGAACCAGCACGGGATTTTGATGGAGTTCAAACAGCACGAAAAATTACCGCTGATGATCTTGGTGCTGGAGTCGCTTATCAGACAAAACACACTCTTCAATATTTGATTGCAAATAATAAACCCGTTTATCCAAAGACAATTGAAACCTATAATGCTTGGGTACCAAAATATGAAAGGAAGATAAACTAGATGGATAGTAAACAATTATTAGAAATGGCAGTTAAAGCTGGTGATGGTCGTCGGGCTGAGGATATCGTTGCTTTGAAAGTCGACCAAATTAGTCCAATGGCAGATTACTTTGTGATTATGACTGGTGGTTCTGACCGGCAAGTACAAGCGATTGCCAACGCGATTATCGAAAAAGCTCATGAAGAGAAAGTTAATATTGGAAGCGTCGAAGGAAAGAATCATGCCCAATGGGTACTGATTGATCTTGGCGACGTTGTTGTTCACGTTTTCCGTGAAGAAACGCGGGCTTTTTATAACCTTGAGAAGTTATGGTCAGATGCGCCAATGGTTAATATTAGTGAATGGGTTAATGATTAATGATTTACCAGAGCTTTGCCCAACTATACGACCAATTATTTGACCAGAAGCTGTATAGGCGTTGGCTTGATTTTACCTTGAATTGCGGACAAACCGTTGCGGGGAATAAAGTCTTAGATCTTGCAGGAGGTGCTGGTCGTCTTGCTGTAATGTTAGCTCAACGTCACTATGATGTTACGGTTGCTGATTTTTCTTCTGAGATGTTAAGTCTTGCAAATCAACATGCTGATGAGGCCGGAGTTAATTTAAAAATTATTGAGGCCGATATGCGGAACCTTACTAATTTGCCTCAATATAATTTAGTGACCTGCTATGCTGATTCGCTAAACTACCTAGATGACATGGTGGCCGTGCAGATGACTTTTCGTCAAGTTTATGAACATTTGACTACTGATGGGATCTTTTTATTTGATATGATAAGCCCCTACAAGACAGATGTTGTCTATCCTGGTTACATGTATAATTATGAAGATGAGGCTCACCAGCACGCGTTTATGTGGCGAAGCTTTATGGATGATGAGGTTAAGCATGGGGTAATCCATGAGTTAGCCTTTTTCAACCGGTTAAGCAATGGTGAGTATCAGCGGGTTGGGGAAACCCATTTTGAACGAGCCTATCAGTTGGTAGAATTGCAAACAGCGTTAGACCAGGTTGGCTTTGAACGGATTGAAGTCTCCAGCAACTTTGGGCAAAATAAGGTAACTGATAAAGATGAGCGGTGGTTCTTTAAATGTCAGAAATAGGAACTAGGATGCATGCAGTTGGGTTAGTTACCGAATATAACCCGTTTCATAATGGGCACATTTATCATATTGAGCAGGCAAAAAAGATTACGAATGCTGATGTAGTAATTGCGGTAATGAGTGGTAATTTTACGCAACGTGGAGAACCGACAATCCTTGATAAATGGCAGCGAACACGAGCAGCACTGGCAAATGGGGTTGATCTAGTAATAGAATTACCTGTTTTTATGGCTGTTCAGCCTTCTCATCGTTTTGCAGCGGGAGCATTACAATTACTAAACGATTTGCAGGTAACTGATGTGGTTTTTGGGGCAGAACACCCATCTTGGGACTTTTCGAAGTTTGTAATGGCAGAAAAGCACTTTAACGAGAAATCCTTTGAGCAATTTAATGCAACCTATGCAACGCAATTTAACCAACAATTAAATGAATTAACTGGACATCAGTTAACAGATCCAAATGATATTTTAGCTTTCGCGTACTATAAAGCGATCATTGACAATCAGTATCCAATTGCCCTTCACCCAATTAATCGCTTGGGAAGTCAGTATCATGATCAAACGGTTACTGGCACAATCGCTAGTGCAAGCGCAATTCGCAGGGCGGTTGAGCTTCATGAGACAATTGCTCAGGTAGCACCTGCAGAAACTGTAATTGCATTAGCCAAACTAACGCAATTACCAAAGTGGGAGCAACTGTACCCGTTATTAAGAAATTTTCTAATTCAAACACCAGTGAAAAGTCTTCACCAGATTTACCAAATGGCTGAAGGACTAGAGTATCGTTATCGTGATGCTGCAGAACGAGAATTAACGTTTCCAGGTTTTATTCGTCGCGTAAAAACAAAACGATATACTTATTCACGCTTACTTCGGGTATGTTTGTATGCTGTGATGGGAATTACAGATTCTCAAATAGCGCTGGCCAGTGATCATCCATACTTGCATGTTTTGGGGTTCACAGAACGAGGACAAGATTATTTACATCAGATTAAAAAAAGGGTTGAATATCCCTTGTTAACCAAGATTGGTCAGGATGAACATGATGGTTTAGTTAATTTAGACTATCGAGCAGGAAAGTTATATCAAATGTTTACAGACGTAGAACAGGACGTTAAACATGCACCAATTATTGTTCGTAAAGGGAATTAAAAGTGTCAAGGATAAAACATTGACAAGCAAATTTGTGACTAGTATAATTGTGCTTGTTGCATTAGGAGGTTAATACGATGAAATGGTCAATAGCAGAGTTACATCGTTATTCAGATGAACCGCTACACATTCAGACAACCCTCGATTTAAACCAGATCTTAACAACATCATTTCCGGACACCATCTTGGCTGTTCAACCAGTTAAGGTTGATGGATATGTTAGTTATGATCAGGGGGATGTTACCATTAGTACTCATGTACAGACAACGGTAACTGTACCTTCTAGTCGATCATTAACACCCGTAGCGTTACCGCTCGATTTTTCGTTTACTGAGACTTATGTTGATGATCCTGCACACCTCTCTCGTTATGAAGATGACGAGGATAGTGATGCAATTGTCTTTGTCTTAAAACACGGTGAAAAAATTGATTTTGATGAAGCCGTGGCCGAAAATATTGTTGAGCAAATCCCGCTGCGAGTTCTTTCTGATGATGAACGCGATGGTAAGTCATTACCAAACGGGAAAGGCTGGGAAGTTATCACTGAAGATGACTATAAAGCTAATCAGCAGAATGCTAAAAAAGTTGATCCACGTCTCGCTAAGTTGAAAAAACTATTTCCTGATCAGGATGAAAAAAAGTAGCGGACGGTTAACAACCATTTGTGGATAATTAATTTCTTAGGAGGTGTCAAACATGGCTGTTCCAGCACGGAAGACTTCAAAGACTAAGAAGCGTATGCGTCGGGGTCACATCAAGTTGAGTGTACCTGGTCTTGCACCTTGCCCAAACTGTGGTGAACTTCGCAAGTCACACATGGTATGTCCAAATTGTGGCTACTACGATGGCAAGCAAGTTGTTGATACTAACAACTAACATCAATACAAAAAGATCCTTTTCTAGGCGCCGGACCTGAAAGGGTCTTTTTATTTTTAAATTTAATTTATTATGTGGAGATTACTTCAAACATCACCATATTAAGGCTGGGGTTTATTAGAAAATTGTGATAAAATTATTGTGTTTTATTAATGTGCGAAATAAGAATTAATTGTGTAGGTGAAAGCAATGAGTCGAATTTTAATTATTGAGGATGAAGAAAATTTAGCAAAGTTTGTTGAGATGGAGCTTAAGCACGAGGGATATGAGACCGATGTTGAATTAGACGGTCGTGCAGGACTGCAAGCGGCTCTTAACCAGGACTTTGATCTAATTTTACTTGATCTAATGTTGCCAGAACTAAACGGAATTGAGGTCGCTCGGCGGGTTCGTGAATTAAAAAATACACCAATCATTATCATGACCGCCCGAGACTCTGTGATCGATCGGGTATCTGGCTTTGACCATGGTGCAGATGATTATATTGTAAAGCCATTTGCAATTGAAGAACTTTTGGCCCGTGTTCGTGCTTTACTACGGCGAATTAACATTGAAGATAGTAGTAACAAGGAACACCAGACGACGGTTCAATATAAGGATTTAACAATTGAAAAAGAGAATCGGGTTGTTCGTCGTGGTGATGAAGTAATCAACCTTACTAAGCGGGAATATGAACTTCTTTTAATCTTAATGGAAAACATTAACGTTGTAATGTCACGGAAAGAACTATTAAGTAAAGTTTGGGGCTACGATTCTAAGGTTGAAACTAACGTGGTTGATGTTTATATTCGTTACTTACGGAATAAGATCGACCGACCTGGTGAAAAGAGCTACATTCAAACAGTTCGGGGTACAGGATACGTTATTCGTTCCTAGGATTGACTGATGGAAAAATCACAAAAGCAAAAGAAATTTTTCTCGTTAAAATTAAAATGGGCGCTAGGAACTTCTATTGGTTCTTTCTTGATCTTCTGCATGGTAGCGATGTCGCTGTTTAGTGCTTTTACACAGAACCTCTTAAGTTCTGAGCGTGAGTTGCTTAATTCAGGAATGAACGTAATCAGTCAGCAGCTTGGACGCAGTAATACCATCTTGAGCAAGACGGGGATTAATAATATCATTATTCCTGAGCATGAACGGGATGATTTTATCAATGGTCAGCGTTATCGACGGCCAATCATTCAAGAATTAAGTGATTCGCACCTGATTGTTAACATCTATACTCCTAACAAGCAGAATATTTTTAGTACTGGAAAACCGCTAAGTCATTCCCAATTCTCACAAAGCAAGCGGATTAGTGAGGTTCCTGGTCCCGAACATAATGTTCTCGCTGGAACACAGGCAATTTACTCTAATAGGAATCACCAGTTAATTGGTTATTTAAAAGTAGAAAATAGTCTAAATGCCTACTATAAAAGTTATAATCAGTTCAAATTAGTTTGCTTCTTTGCTATGTTACTGGTAATCTTAACAAGCGGGTTATTAGGCTACTTCTTATCATACTTTCTTCTTCAACCATTAGGTGATATTCACGATACGGTAAAAGAAATTAGTAAAGACCCGACAAAGAATATTCGAGTTCCTGTAACGGGGAGAAACGATGAGTTAGCTGAACTAACTGCAATGTTTAATGAAATGTTGAACCGGATGCAACGGTACATTGACCAGCAGTCACAATTTGTTGGTGATGTAAGTCATGAATTACGGACACCTGTGGCAATTATTCAGGGACATCTGGAAATGCTTCAGCGTTGGGGGAAGGATGATCCTCAAGTATTAGCGGAGTCACTAAATGCTTCTCTTGCTGAAACCAAAAGAATGAAAAATCTTGTTCAAGAGATGCTCGATTTGAGTCGTGCGGAACAGGTCGAAATTAACTTCCGTAACCAACAAACAGTTGTTAATGATGTGGTTCATCAAGTATTTAATAATTTTAAAATGCTCTACCCAGAGTTTACTTTTACTCTGGATGATGATCTTCATTCACCGGTTATTAGTAACATCTACCGTGATCATCTGGAACAGGTACTGGTAATTTTATGTGATAATGCAATTAAATACTCACAGGAGCGGAAAGAGATTCATATTTCGCTTTCTCGTGGGATGAACACTGTTGAAATTGGTGTTCAGGACTTCGGTGAAGGAATTGCCCCTGAAGATGTTAAGAAGGTCTTTTACCGCTTTTACCGGGTTGACAAGGCGCGTAGTCGGAAAAAAGGCGGTAATGGGTTAGGACTTTCCATTGCTAAACGATTAGTTGAAGGCTATCATGGTTCGATTACTCTTGAAAGCTCATTAGGTGGGGGCTCAATTTTTCGGATAATTTTACCGATCGTTGAAGAAGATAACTTAGATACTAAATAAGTTAATTGTGACTTTATTTTACTCTTGGTGATGGGGAGTTAGTTTTTGATAAATACGAATAAGGATTCTGGTTCATTGTCAATCATTATTGGTTGATAATGAACCATTTTTTATTAATCGAAACACCTCAAGCACCAACAGATGGGAAATCATTTATTAGTACTGAATATCGGAGAACCAGAATTCCAAAGCGCGGAGATCTCTGTACTCTGGGCACTTATTTTATCTAGTAACAAGTTATCAACTGCTGACGTGAAGAAAAATTAGTTAAACTAGCAAAAAATTGATAAAGAAAGGGAGAGTTAATAATGACTGAAATTAGTAATATGGAATTAATTAAAAAATGTTGAAGAGCTTGGTAATTCTCAGGGAGAATTCGTTTGCAAATGTTCATCAGCCATTCCAAGGTTCAATGCCTGGTTTTGGTTTAGGAAGAGATGGTCAAGAATTTCCGGGTAAGGGAATCGGGCCTAACGGAATGTTTAACAATCATCAATTTTCACCAAGAGCTAGGCGAACAATGTCAGGTGATTGGGCGATGAATGGCGCCTTTTCAATGATGAACGGTCGGCAACCAGAATTTTCAGGGCGTCAAGGATTAGTTCGGGAAAATCTGCTGACGATTATTGCTGATGCTCCTGAAGGAATTCGCGCAAAGCAAATTGCTGCTCAAGCTGGTATTAATCAATCATCTGTTTCGGAATCGCTTGGGAAGTTAGAAGATGATGGTTATATTAGACGGACAACCGATCCTACTGATAAACGGGCCACCCTAATCTTCTTAACTGACCTAGGAAAAGCACGTGCGAGTGAAATTGAGGATCAGCAAAAGGAAATGTTTGGTCATTTATTCGATAGCCTAACAGCAAATGAAAAAGCAGAATTAGCACGGTTGCTAGACAAGATTATTGCTGGCAATAAAAAATAGCTAGTCAAAATAATAAGTGGAGATGAGAGAATATGAACGAACGACATGGTGGACTTCGAGTAGAGAAGGGGCATGGCCGCTTTAATTTTCGAAGTTTCTTTAAATTAATCAACCAGGTTCACCCTAAATATTGGCAGTTCATTTTTGGAATTATAATTGGACTGATTGCTACTGGGATCAATTTGTGGGTTCCCAAGATGGCCCAAAAGCTAATCAATAGTTACAATGGTCACTTAGATAAAGAATTAGTCGTAATCACAATTGGCTTGTTTATTGCCGGAACAATTATTAGTGCCTTTTCTGGCTTAATTCTTGGTGTATTTGGTGAGAATGTTGTGGCTAACCTCCGACGTGAGTTATGGGAAAAATTATTGAAGCTACCTGTTCGCTACTTTGACCGAACTAAAACCGGTGAGATTGCTTCGCGGTTATCTAACGATACTTCTCAAGTGAAGAACCTCTTAGCAAATACCGTTCCCAATGCATTGACATCCTTACTGCAGTTTGTCGGCGCGTTAGTAATCATGATTGCGATGGACTGGAAAATGACGGCGATTATTTTTATCACGGTTCCAGTTGTTTTTGTTGCTGTAATGCCGGTGATGAAGGTTGCTGGACGAATTGGCTGGAAGCGACAAGATGAATTGGCAAATTTCACCGGAGATTCAACTAATATTCTTAGTGAAATTCGCTTAGTAAAATCTTCAAATTCGGAGAAAAAAGAATTAGTTACCGGAAAACAACGAATTAATAACCTATACAATATTGGTGTTAAGGAAGCAAAAATTAACTCATTAACGACCCCATTAACAAATATGATGATGATGGTTCTCTTCATCGGTGTTTTAAGCTATGGTGCGGTCCGCGTAATGAACCATTCATTATCAATGGGGACACTAATTTCCTTCTTAATGTATCTTTTCCAAATGATGGGTCCCGTTATGATGGTTAGTCAATTATTTAACGAATTAGCAAAGACTAGTGGCTCAACCGAACGGATCCAAGAAATGCTCAATGAAGATGAAGAAAAGGCTAAGGCAGAAAAAGAGATTACGGTAATTGATCAGCCATTGAAACTAGAACATGTTGACTTTGCGTACGAAGAAGGAAAGCAAATTTTACATGATATTAATGTGGTTGCTAAACCAAATACCGTGGTTGCTTTTACTGGCCCGTCTGGTGGTGGAAAGACGACGATCTTCTCGCTAATTGAACGTTTCTACCAGCCAACTGCCGGAACAATTAAAATCGGTAATGAAAACATTGATAATATCAGTCTTAGTTACTGGCGAAAACAAATTGGTTTAGTTGGTCAAAATTCAGCGGTAATGCCGGGAACGATTCGCGAAAACCTGATCTATGGCTTGGATCGTGAAGTGAATGATGATGAACTATGGCGGGTATTGGAAATGGCGTATGCGGATAAGTTCGTTCAGGAATTAGACAACCAACTTGATACTGAAATTGGTGAACGTGGTGTTAAAATTTCTGGTGGTCAACGACAACGAATTGCAATTGCTCGGGCATTCTTACGTAACCCAAAGATTTTAATGCTTGATGAAGCAACCGCTAGTCTTGATTCTGAATCAGAATCAATGGTTCAAAAAGCATTAGCAACCTTGATGAAGGAACGAACCACCTTAATAATTGCGCATCGTTTAAGTACCATCGTCGATGCTGATCAAATTTACTTTATTGATCATGGAACAGTTTCAGGCTCCGGTACTCATAAGGGATTAATTAAGAGCACACCGCTTTATGCTGAGTATGTTCATAATCAATTTAAGGCAAGTAATGGGGAAATTTAAACAAAGGATGGGAGCGTAAAAACGAAGTCATTTATGGCCTCGTTTTTACGCTCCTGTTTGTGTATTGAACTGTTCGTACTTTATCTAAGCAATAGGACTTATGGCACGGCTTCATAATTACATCTAAAAGTGCAACGAATTGTGATCGTTTGTACAAATTTTGTTGATTTGGGCTTATAATGTAAGCGGATAACTTAATATTGTTAAGGAATTGGAATAAGGAGTTGAAGATCCGTGGCGACGGAAAAGAAAAAGTTAATTACGACACCGACGCTGGTCTTGATGATCATTTCGACCATTTATGGGTTCGGAAATGTTTCTATTGCCTATGCTCAGATGTCATATGCAGGAATGTTTTGGTATATTGTCGGAGGAATCTGTTTCTTCTTCCCGTGTTGTTTAATGATGGCCGAATATGGTTCAGCATTTAACGAAGCAAAAGGGGGAATTTACTCCTGGTTAGCGGGTTCAATTGGCGAAAAGCTTGCATTCATTGGAACGTTCATCTGGCTTGCAAGTTGGGTCCTATGGATTGTTTCAAGTGCTTCACGACTTTGGATTACATTATCAGCGTTACTTTTTGGGCGAGACACTACTCAAAGTTGGCATATTGGTTCTTTAGATTCGACACAGTTGATTGGGCTTTTGGCAATTATTTTTGTGATTGTTGTTACCTGGCTAAGTTCGCGGGGGATTAATGGTATTACAAAGATTAGTTCCTTTGGTGGTGCTTTCATGATCATAATGAACTTTATCTTTATTTTTGCCAGTTTAATTACGATTATTGCAAATCATGGGGTTCCGGCACAGCCAATTGACGGAATTAAGACATTCTTTGTATCGCCTAATCCATCATTTCAAACGCCAATTGCAATTATTTCGTTTGTTGTTTATGCGATCTTTGCATATGCAGGAATGGAAAATCTTGGTGGGGTTACCGATAGTATGAAAAATCCTTCAAGAACTTTTCCTAAAGGATTAACAATTGGGGCTATCTTGACCATTGGTAGTTACGTATTAATGATTGTAATGACTGGATTTAGTGTAAATTATAACCAAGTAATTGCTAAATCAAGTGTTAATCTGGGAAATGTAACATATGTTGTTTTCCACCGTTTAGGTTACATGATGGGTGTTTCTCTAGGGTTAAGTCATGGAGTAAATCTTTTCCTGGGTGATTTATTTACCCGCTTGATTGCCCTTGCCGGGTTAATGGGGATGCTTGGTGCAATGTTCATCCTTGTATATACGCCAATTAAGTCTTTTATTATGGGATCAAACCCTGATTTATGGCCAGCACGAGTTACCAAGTTGAATCAACATGGAATGCCCGCTTTTGCAATGTGGATTCAAGCAATTATTGTTTCGGTAATTATCTTTCTAGTAGCTTTTGGTGGCTCTGCAGCAGCTAGTTTTTACCAGATCCTAACTGATATGGGGAATGTTTCCACTTGTGCGCCATATATTTTCTTGGTTGGCGCATTTCCAGCATTTCAGCGGAAAGATATTCCACGTGAATTTGTGGCATTTAAGAACCGCTTTTGGACTAAGGTTCTGGTATGGTTTGTCGAAATTATCGTTTGTTTGGGGATCATTTTTACTTGTATCCAGCCAATTTTGGATCATGATTATCAAACGGCCTTTTGGACAGCCATCGGACCGGTCTTCTTCGGAATCGTTGCGTGGATACTCTATGATTATGCATCTAAGCATGCACGAGCATAACTAAAATGAGGTTTAAAGCTTTATTATTGTGGAGCTTTAAACCTCATTTAATTTTAAATATCTTTGTATTGAATAATCCGTTGATGAATTAAGACGATTCCAATTCCCGTGACAATTAGTTCAGTTAACGGAACTGCTGCCCAAACGCCCTTAAGGCCAAAGAAAAACGGCAGAATAAATATTAATGGTAGGAGAACCAGGTAACCGCGGAGCAGCGATAGAGCAAACGAAGCACGAGCTGAATTAGTCGCTGTTAAGAACAAAATGAAGAGGTAATTTAAGGCACTGAAGAAGGCGCTCGTGAAGTAAATCGGTAGTCCTACAGCGGCATAATGAACGAGCTGAAGTGAGTTTTGAGTATTAAAAAGACCGATGATTGGGTACTTAAATGTAGTTAAGATAATAAATTCAATAAAGGCTAACACAAGTGTAATGACAATCCCGACTCTTAATGCGTGCGAGACATTGTTAAAATGATGTTCACCATATTCGCGACTAGCAACTGGTTGAACACCAAGGGCGACCCCATTAGCAATTGCTAGAACCACGATTGCGATGTTTGAAATTACACCATAGGCGGCAACGGCATAATTATTTGCTAGCATTAAAAGAACATGGTTAAAGAAGAAGACGCTAACGCCGGTGCTTAATTCATTTAGTGCGGCTGCTGAACCTAGTCGTGCTGATTCAATAAGTGGCTTAAAAGAGGGACGAACAAGATGAAAGTGCAGACGGTGATTTTTAAATTTCCGGTGAAATGATAAAACTACTAGACTAATTGCGGGTGAAAAGATTACTGCTAAAGCGGCTCCCTCCATTTTTAAACCGAGGCCAAAGATGAAGAACCAGTCAATGATAATTACTGATGATGTTTCGATAACAGTCGCCAACATGGTTAAGGTTGGGTTGCCATCATTACGAATAAAGTTGATACTAACATAGTTGCACATTACAAATGGGCCACACCATGCCACTATTCGTACATAGGTAATGGCGAGCTCTCTTGTAGCATTATTGGCGCCGAGAAAGTCAACAATTCCGACTGAAAAAACGTCAATTAGAATTGCAAATGTTATTCCCAGAATTGCCGCGGAGATCATTAGTGAGCTGTATAATGATTCAATCCGCTCAGGGTGGAGAATTTTATTGAGCGAAAAAATTGTTGCACCACCAACACCGAGTAATAAACCAAGGGCGTTAAAGAGATTAAAGATGGGCAGAGCAAGGTTAAGAGCAGTTAATCCTAATGCGCCCGCAGCAATTGAAATGAAGAGGGTATCAATCAAAACATAAATTGATGTTCCAAGCATGGCAATAATGTTTCGACTAACGTAATGAAAAACTTCTTTAGTGATTGGCAAAATAAAACCTCCAGATTAGCTTCCCATCCTCCAGAAATTGGACGCCTGTTTGGAAAGTAAAATAATTTATAAACAAAACCCGGCGATTTTGTGGCTCTTATTTCATTAACTTTATCTTAGCAAATCGAGTGTAGCGGTAAAAGAGGTGGGCCTTAGATTAGGATCCCATTAAGGTGATCAATCTCGTGTTGGACGATCTCTGCAGCTATATCTGAGAGTTGTAAGGTTTGTAAACGCCAATCTTGATCACGGAAGGTAACCTTAATTTGACGATAACGTGTAACTGCTCTTTTTCCGGGAAGCGAGAGGCAGCCTTCAGTGGTTTGATATGGCTCTTGTTTTTGGGTTATTTGAGGATTGTACATTACCATATTAACTGGCCCAAGGCTTGCAATAATAATTGCCTTATTGATGCCAATCATATTTGCTGCCATACCAATGCATTCTGCTTGGTGTGCATTTAAGGTGTCTTTGAGATCGATACCGACATTAAGGTCTTGTTTTGTTGCGGGAGTGGCACGTTGTTGTAAAAGTATTTGATCGTGGTTAATTGGTTTAATCATTATCTTGTCTCCTAAAATAAAAGGGCTATAGTGATTGCCATAGTCCTTATTTTTTTAATTATTATTTTTATGATGATGTTGCTTACCAGCATTTCGTTGACGATTGCTTGGCTTTGGTGCAGCTGAAGAAGCCGGTGCAGCAGATTTCTTTAATTGATCAATTGTTGCAGAAACGTTGTTAGTTGCGTTCGCTGCTGAATCACTTGTTGTTAAAGTATCAGGAACTTTAATTGGGTTTTTCTTGTTTTCCTCTGCAATTTGTCTACGAATTCGTGGGCGGTATGCATTGATCATTAAGGTTTGAAGAATTGCAAATAATCCACCAATAAAGAAGTAAAGACCTAGTCCAGCCGATGAAGTTAACGAGATGAAGAAGGTCATGAATGGGCTCATCCAGATTGCCATCTTCATTTGCTTCTTTTGTTCTTCAGGGACGCCAACTAATCCAAGGTAGCTTTGTGCTGCATATGCAATAAAGGAAAGGATTGCAAAAAGAATGCTTGGCTTTCCGAGCGCGATCCCCATAAAGGTCGCATGATAAAGGTCGGGGGAATAACGGATTGCAGCATAGAGGGCAGCAAAGACTGGAAACTGGATTAGTAGTGGTAAACAGCCAATTCCTCCAGTCAGACTAACATTATTTTCCCGATAGACAGCCATCATTTGTGCACCGACAGCAGCTTGCTCTTCTGGAGTTTTGGCTTCCCGTTGCTTCTTTTGAAGATCTTTAAGTAGTGGCTGAATCTTAGCCATTTTTTCTTGCATGATGGTTGATTTTTTCATCTGTGAGAACATTACTGGTAGCAGGATTGTCCGAACCACAACAACAATTACAATAATTGCCCAACCATAATTATTACCTAAGTGACTAGCAAGCCATTCCATTAAGTGTTGCATTGGCTTTGCAAGATACGTATATGTCAGTCCATATGGCTTTCCCGACTTTGTTGTTCGTACACAACCAGTCAGAAATAACAGGGTAACGGTTAATAGTCCCGCAACCGAAAGTCGTTTTCGTTTCATCAATATTCTCCCTTAGTGTATTTAAGTATAGTGTTAAATAGTATAAAACAGTACATATATTAACATTAAATCTACTAGCAATTCTACCGATTTAACGCTATTTAATCATAAAAAACTGATAACGCTGGGGTGGTAGTTCCTCAATCTGCAAGTTTGTAACGTGGGCAAATGGGGTTGGCCCAGCTTTAATTAAGTGAATAAATTTTTCCAAGTTTGGGTGATTACCTTCAGCGATAATTTTGACAGTCCCATCCGATAAGTTCTGAACGGTTCCCGTAATGGTGAGACGGTTAGCGATTTGTAATGTTCCGTAACGAAAACCAACTCCTTGAACCTGACCATGAACAATTATTTTTAAACAGTGAAGTTCCATTTAGGTTACTCCTTCTCTTAATAAAATCATAGAAATTATTAGCATCATTGTACGCTATAACCATGGTATAATTAATCAAAAGAGGAGTCGATAATTAAATGGAAAAACTTACGTCGATTCATAATCAACACGTAAAAAATTGGAAAAAACTTCAAACAAAGAAATATCGTCGACAAACAGGGACATATTTGCTTGACGGTTGGCACTTGGTAAATGAGGCGGTTCAGTCTGGCACTCAAGTCTTACAATTAATCGGAACGAGTGAGCAGCTTGCAGCTCATCCAGAGTTAAATTCACTTACTGATGAAGTATATGAAGTTACTGAAGAAGTAATGCAACATATTACTGATACGGTTACCCCACAAGGAATTGCGGCAGTGGCTCCGTTGCCAGACGCACACAAAATTCCAGACATGGAAAACCTTCGTGGTGGTTGGCTATTTCTTGATCGGGTTCAAGATCCAGGAAATGTTGGCACAATGGTGCGGACCGCTGATGCTGCTGGATTTGCGGGCGTAGTGGTTAGCCATCGCTCGGCAGATATTTTTAGCCCGAAAGTGATTCGGTCAATGCAAGGATCTCAATTTCATTTGAATTTGTACGAAGGAGATCTAGCAAAGTGGATTGAAGATTTTAAGATGGTTAATGCGCCAGTTTACGGGACTCAGCTTAATCCGCAAGCAAAAAGTTTTCGTGATGTTGAACCAGGAAAAACCTTTGCTTTAATTATGGGAAATGAAGGTCAAGGGATGAGCGAACAGTTTCTTAGTCAAACAACGGCTAACCTTTATATCCCAATGCGGGGACAGGCAGAGTCGCTGAATGTTGCTGTTTCCGCTGGAATTCTTATGTTTCAGTTAAATAAAAATTTATAATGCTTAATGATTTATTTGTTAAGATAGATCTTGTAAAATATCCTTAAGAATTGAAAAGGGGGATTATATGAAGTCAATTAATGAATGGCGAACCGATTCGGAGTATGTTTCTATTGTTAGTGATTTATTAGCTCAGCCAGCTGTTCAGAAGTTAGCTCAGTACACACAACACCATCACTCGAACCGTCTCCAACATTCGATTGCGGTTTCATTCGATAGTTATAGGATTGCCAAACGAATGCATCTTGATTATCGGAGTGTTGCTCGCGCTGGCTTACTACATGATCTCTTTTATTATGATTGGCGAACTACCAAATTTGACTTGGGGACACATGCGTTTATTCATCCACGGGTAGCATTGCGGAATGCTGAAAAATTAACAAAGTTGAATGCTAAGGAGAAAGATATTATTCTTAAGCACATGTTTGGCGCAACATTGGCGTTGCCAAAGTATCGTGAGAGTTGGATTGTTTCACTTGTAGATGACTTTGAGGCTGAGCATGAATTCTTTAGTCCGCTTCGGGCTAAGTTGGCACGAAAGATCCGTAAGCGTCGTATGAAGTCTGTATGGTAGTTTGTGGAAGGGAGTTGTTACTATGCAACAATTAGCTGAGAAGTCGGCTAATGCTGGTGGCTGTAAACTTTGCCCGAAATTCACCCATACCTTTTCGATCCTTGGCAAAAAATGGAATGGCTTAATTATCGAAGCCCTTCTGGTTAAGGATACAATGCGTTTTAAGGATCTTTCAGCAAGTATTAATGGATGTAGTGATCGGGTTTTATGTGAACGCCTTAAGGAATTGGAGGACGAACACATTGTTGTCCGGAACACCTATAAGGGTGAGAATCGGATTGATTACTCATTAACGGAACGGGGACAGGAACTTCGGGAAGTTATGAGTACGGTTCATCGGTGGAGTGACAAGTGGAATTAATTTTTCCTTGACCTGCTAAGGGCGCTTAGCTACAATAGTCTGTGATATTAAAAGTGTCGATGGAAACTAGTACCTTGATTATTATTGTTAGAGAGCTGTTATAATTCTGCAATTAACGGTCAGTAATACCTAGGGAATTTCATTTCCGGAGCCGATATGTAATGATATTCCGGTTGATCGCCGTTATCGATTTTGAGTGTGCATTTTTTGCAAACTAGGGTGGTACCGCGAAGCCTCGTCCCTAATCGGACGGGGCTTTTTTGTTTACTAAAAGGAGTGAAATTATGGGATTAAAAGAACGACTTGCTGAACTTCGTGAAGAGGGATTGCAAGAAATCAGGGAATCTGAAGACCTGAAAAAAATTAACCAAGTTCGGGTAAAAATGCTCGGAAAGAAGGGGCCAATTACCAATGTTCTTCGTGGAATGCGTGATTTAAGCGCTGAAGAACGGCCAAAGGTGGGGCAATTTGCAAATAAGGTTCGTGATGAACTTACCGCTGCAATTGAAAGTAAAAAAGCAGAACTAGAACAAGCTGCAATGAATGCAGAATTAGAGGCAGAAACTATTGACGTTACTTTACCCGGAACACCAGTAGCTCAGGGTGAACCACACGTTATTCAACAAATTATTGATCAAGTGGTTGACCTATTTGTTTCGATGGGATACGAGGTTGCTGTTGGTGACGAGGTCGAACAAGAAGTTTATAATTTTGAAAAATTAAACTTGCCAAAGGATCACCCAGCACGAGATATGCAGGATACTTTCTATGTTACGCCGTCCGTCTTAATGCGGACCCAAACTTCCCCAATGCAGGCGCGGATGTTGGAGAAACATGACTTTAGCCAGGGACCATTAAAAATGATTTCACCAGGAAAAGTTTATCGGCGGGACACGGATGATGCTACCCATAGTCACCAATTTAACCAAATTGAAGGAATGGTTGTTGGTGAACACATTACAATGGCTGATTTAAAAGGAACATTGAAGGTTGTTGCTCAATCACTTTTTGGTGATAAATTAGATGTTCGTTTGCGACCAAGCTACTTCCCATTTACTGAACCATCAGTAGAAGCTGACATTACATGCTTTAATTGTAAGGGAAAGGGATGCTCTATCTGTAAGCATACTGGCTGGATTGAAGTTCTTGGTGCCGGGATGGTTCATCCAAACGTTTTACGGATGTCTGGTGTTGATCCAGAGAAGTTTGGTGGCTTTGCCTTTGGATTGGGACCTGACCGATTTGCAATGTTAAAGTACGGGGTTACCGACATTCGGAACTTCTACCAAAATGATGTTCGTTTCTTAACTCAATTTGATCGGAAAGGATAACGGCAATGAAAGTTTCATACGATTGGTTAAATGAATATTTAGACCTTGACGTTGAGCCACGCGATCTTGCCGAAAAGATTGCGCGGACGTCTGTTGATATTAATGATGTTTATTCATTAAGTGATGGCTTGAAAAATTTAGTGGTGGGGGAAGTTGAGACCTGTGAACCTCACCCCAATTCGGATCATTTGCATGTATGTTCCGTAAATGTTGGCGAAGAAGAACCGCTCCAAATTGTTTGTGGAGCACCTAATGTTGCGGCCGGACAAAAAGTAATTGTTGCCTTAAACGGTGCCCGGATTGCGAATAACCAAAAAATAAAGCGTGGTAAGATTCGCGGAATTGAATCAAATGGGATGCTTTGTGCCTTACAAGAGATTGGTTTTAGTGACCGAATTGCTCCCAAAGCTTATGAAGCCGGGATTTACATTTTACCTGATGATGCTAAACCAGGAGAATCGGTATTCAGCTACCTGGGGATGGATGATACGATTATTGATACCGATGTTACTCCTAACCGTGGTGATATGTTGAGTATCTATGGTAATGTTAATGACATTGCTGCATTTTATAATTTAAAGCCGCATTTTAAGGAAGTTGCAGTTGAAGAAAATGATGACCAGGCAACTGCTGACCTCATTAATGCTAAAATTAGTGATAACAAGATTGCACCAACATATAAGTTACGAGTAATTAAGGGTGTTAAGATTCAAGATAGTCCACTATGGCTCCAAATTCGCCTATGGAATTCTGGTATTCGGCCAATTAATAATGTTGTGGATGTTACTAACTATGTTCTGCTCAAATATGGTCAACCCTTACACAGTTATGATTATGATAAGTTGCCAAATCATGATATTAGTGTCCGTCATGCTCGAGCAGATGAAAAATTCGTTACTCTTGACGATGAAGAACAGACATTAAACGCAAATGATATTGTCGTTGTAAGTGGTGATCAACCGATTGCTCTTGCTGGAACGATGGGTGGTCAAGCTACTGCTGTATCAGGAAATACTACTACCGTGGCACTTGAAGCAGCAATCTTTGACTCAGTAATGGTCCGGAAACAAGCTCGTCGTCTTGATCTTCACAGCGAATCCTCAATGCGCTTTGAGCGGGGAATTAATCCAGCAACTGTTGAAACTGCTCTTAATGAAGCGGCCCAATTAATTGCTGAATTAGCTGGCGGAACTGTTACTAAGGGAATTGTTACTGGCAGTGAAAAGCCAGCAGAGGATAAAAATATTGAGCTATCATTAGCAAAGATTAATCACGTTTTGGGAACTGACCTAAAGATGGAGGATGTTACCAGCGTTTTTGATCGGTTAGCTTTTGCTAATAAGTTAACTAGTAATGACACGGTTCTGGTTACGGTTCCTGCCCGTCGTTGGGACATCAGCTTGCCAGCCGACCTTTATGAAGAAGTTGCCCGGATCTATGGCTATGATAATTTACCTGAAAGCTTACCGGTAATGACTCGTAATCATGGCGGATTATCTCCTCGACAACGATTTATTCGCGCTACCCGCCATGATTTTGAAGGAATGGGTCTGAACCAAGCTATCAGTTATTCATTGACTACTGTTGACAAAGCCAAGCAATTCCAAATTGATCCGGTAGCTGAACCAATGAAACTTGACTTCCCAATGAGTTCTGATCACGTAGCAACCCGGATGAGCATTATTAGTGGTTTATTAATTGATATTGCCTATAATGTTGCCCGTAATGTTAACAATGTTGCCCTTTATGAAGAAGGTCGAGTATTTATTCCGCGTGGTGGAGAGCGCCCAGAAGAACAGGAACATGTTGCAGGAGCAATTACTGGTCAATTATTGAATAATAGCTGGCATGTTGCTGATCAGCCTGTTGATTTCTTCCAAGTAAAGGGAATGTTGGCACGGTATCTTCATAACATGGGAATCGCAGGAAAGATTGAATACGTTGCTGATCATTCTCGAGAAGAGATGCACCCTGGTCGAACAGCTAATATCTTAATTGATGGTGAACTAGTTGGTTTTGTTGGTCAGGTTCATCCGCAAACGGCAAAAGAATATAAGGTTCCTGAAACCTACGTCTTTGAATTAAACCTTGAACAGTTAATGAAGTCCAAGAAGATTGAAAATGAATATACGCCAATTAGCAAGTTCCCAACAATCACGCGTGATATTGCTTTATTAGTTGATACCAAAGTTACAAACGAAGAGATTGTTGATTTAATTAAGCAATACGGGGGTGCCTTCTTGAAAGATGTTCACTTGTTTGACGTTTATAGTGGTGCCCACCTTTCTTCTGGAAAGAAGTCATTGGCATACACGTTAACTTACCAGGATACCAATGCAACCTTGAAAGAGGACCAGGTAAATCAGGCATTCGCTAAGATAACAAAACACCTTCAGGAACAATTAAATGCTGAGATTCGTTAATAATGACTAACGAAAAATTACATCGCCAAAATCGGGTTGTTCTAATTATTCTAGTTCTTTTAACTTGTTGTGGCTTAGGGATCCATCAATATTTTAACTATGCTTTAAGACCGGTTGATCCTTCAGCAAATCAGGTGTTAAGCGTTAAAATACCGCAGGGTGCGACTGATCATCAAGTAGGTGTGATTTTAAAAAAGAAACGATTAGTGCGGAGTAGTTTTGTCTGTGACTACTATTTGCAAACTCATAAGGAATCAGGAGTGAAGGCTGGAACATTTAAGTTGAAGGCTTCGTACTCAACACCGCAGATTGTTAGTCTTTTGCAGGAATCTCGTGAAAGTCATTAAAAATATTTTTAGGATAATTATTTACATTTACCTAAACAAATGGTAATTTACCAATGGATATAAGATAGGAGTGTGTAATTAAATGGCTGAAGAAAAAACTTTTCCAATGACGCTGGAAGGAAAACAAAAACTTGAACAAGAACTTGAAGACCTTAAAATGAAGCGTCGTCCAGAAGTTATCAAGCGAATTAAGATTGCGCGAAGTTATGGTGACCTTTCTGAAAACTCTGAATATGAATCTGCAAAGGATGAACAAGCCTTTGTTGAAGGACGAATTTCACAGATTGAAAATATGCTTCAATATGCTGAAATCATTGATAATGAAGACGTTGATAAGGATGAAGTATCAATGGGACGGAAAGTAACAATCAAGGAACTTCCCGACGAAGAACCAGAAAGTTACCAAATTGTTGGGGAATCAGAATCTGACCCATTTAACGGTAAGATTTCTAATGAGTCACCAATGGCTAAGGGACTTCTTGGTCACAAGGTCGGCGAAGAAGTTGAAATTGAAATTCCTAACGGCACGATGAAGGTTAAAATTTTGAGTGTAGAATAATCAAATTAACCTTAATATATTTGAGGTCCAAATTCCGGGTATCTGTCAACTGGTATTGATGGATATCGATACCACTCACAGAAATGTGGGTGGTATTTTTTATACAAAAAGAC